>CAZFLL010000041.1:0-29583 GCA_964519865.1 uncultured Chitinophaga sp.
CAGCAAAGCTTCCTTATCTTTCGGACCAAACCAGCGATTGATGCAACAGAAACAGTATGGCATTTTCTCCCTGCCCGTGATCGTGGGCGCCCTTGGCTTCTTTGTGGATATTTATGATCTCCTGCTTTTCAGTATCGTGCGCCGCTCCAGTTTTGCCCAGCTCGGGGTGACCGAAGCGGCCATGAAAACCACCGGGGAGAGTATTATCAGCTGGCAGATGATGGGGCTGACGGTTGGAGGAATTCTCTGGGGAATCATGGGCGATAAGAAAGGAAGAAAAAGCGTGCTCTTTGGTTCCATCCTTCTCTATTCTTTTGCCACCCTGGCGAATGGAATGGTCACTACCATTGAGCAATATACCTGGTTGCGTTTTATCGCCGGGCTGGGACTGGCCGGTGAATTGGGGGCGAGCATTACCCTCACCAGTGAATTATTACCTAAGGAAAAAAGAGGTATTGCCGCGGCTATTATCGCCACCAGCGGGGTGATGGGATCCGTGACGGCTTATTTTGTACACTGGATCAGTGAGGAAAACTGGCGGCTTTGTTATTATATAGGCGGGGCGATGGGACTGGCCCTGCTCTTACTTCGTGTTGGAGTTCTTGAAAGTGGTTTGTATGATGCCTCTAAAAAAGAAAAAGTGGCCCATGGCAATTTCCTGATGTTCTTTAACAACCGAGACCGCTTCCTCCGTTACACCCGGGGAATACTGATTGGTCTCCCGGTATGGTATATCATCGGTGTGCTGATCAGTTTCTCCGATGAGTTTGCCAAACAATTCGGCATATCCGGATTTGACCAGCCCAGGGCCCTGATGCTGCAATATGTGGCGCTTTTATTTGGTGATATGACGGCCGGTCTCCTCAGTAATGCGATCCGTAGCCGGAAGAAAACCCTGCTGCTTTTTTATGGGATCACCGCTATTTTCCTGTTCCTGTTTTTCTTTACCAGGGGAGGAGGATCCGCCACCAATATGTACCTGCTCTGTATGGGGCTCGGTTTTGGTTCCGGCATTTCCGTTTTATATATTACTATGAGTGCCGAATCCTTTGGTACCAACCTTAGGGCGACCGCCGCCATTTCCATTCCCAACCTGGTGAGGGGTTGCCTGCTGCTGATCCTCGCCTTATTCCAGTTTCTGCGCAGCGATGGTATGCTGGGTAATTATATCACGGGTGCCTGGGTTACCGGGATTGTGGTGATGGTGCTGGGTGTGATTTCAGTTTTATATACAAAGGAAACCTGGGGGAAGGAGATGGATTTTCTTGAGAAATGAAGAGAATTCTTAATAGTCAGAATACCCGGCAGGACGTAAAAACGTTATATCAATATGCGACACATTCTTCTGGTATTCCGGTAAGGCAGACAGTTTTTTCCATTCCGGATCACTGCTGAAAGATTTCCAATGGGCGTCGCGGTCAGCCATGTTTTCAAAACTGGTCATGTACATCAGGTTGGGCATTTTGGCCCCGGCAATCACTTCGCTGTAGAAAATGGCATTAAAGTTTAGCCGTTTAAACAAAGCGATTTCCCCACCCTCATTAAACATATGTACCTTATTCCTGAATATTTTTTCTGTAGCGCTTTCATAACTGCGCAGTTCATAGACCCGTTCATTCTTTGGTGATTTCAAAGAAGGTATTTCAAGGCCGGGGGCCAGTGGAAATGCTTTGAGGTAAATAACCTCCATCCGCTCGTAGGGAGGATGGGTATAAACGGCATCTGTATAGGCCGCACCCTTTTCCTTAAATCCCGGGACGGCATTCAGTTTGCCACTGATGGCCGCCAGTTCATCCAATGAACTCCCTTTTATCAGCACATAGATTTTCTTTATCGCGCTGGTATCATTAGCCAGGGCTTTGAATACCCCTGTTTTTTCATATTTCAGTTTATGTAAAGCCGGTATCAATGCTTCAGAAAGATAATTGTCCAGTATTTTCTCCTGGGCACTGTCGCGGTACTGATAGACTGTTAACTGGTAAACAGCTGGATTGTTTTTTCCCGGCGTCATCCAGGAAACGGATAATGCTAAAAGCAGGAGTGAAAGAAAGCGGGATGGTGTATTCATATAACTGGAATAGTTTTTGACTTCTGTATATTATTTCTTACTTATTCTATACATACTCCCTCCATCCGTTACCGCAAACAACATTCCTTTGTAAAAAGCCACATCCCTGAACCGTTCATTTTTATCGGCGAGTAATCTCTCCTCCCCGGTGACCTTATTATTCTTGATCACCAGGCGGGCGATATGCTGACCACTGAGTCCGCCGATAAACAGGTTGTTCTCCCATTCAGGGATATCCTTGCTTTTATAAAAAGTCATCCCACTGGGGGAAAGAGTGGGATCCCAGTAATAAATGGGCTGTTCCATGCCTGCTTTCTGTTGCAAGGCATCGCCTACTTTCTCCCCGCTGTATTCAATGCCATAGGTAATCACCGGCCAGCCATAGTTTTTGCCCGACTTTATAATATTGAGTTCATCTCCGCCCCGGGGACCAAATTCAGCTTCCCAGAGATCGCCGGTAACCGGGTGGATATCGAGGCTCTGGCAGTTCCGGATTCCATAGGCATAGATCTCCGGTACAGCACCGGCTGTGGTGGTAAAAGGATTACCAGGAGCGGGTTTGCCTTCCTTTGTTATATGAAAGATCTTTCCCAATCCCGAACTGAGTAACTGGGCCTGGGCACGGCCTTCCAGGATGGAACGTTCACCGGTACTGACAAAGAGATAACCATTCTTGTCAAATAAAAGACGGGAGCCGAAATGCAGTACACTCTGTAAAGCTGGTGCAGCTCTGAAAATGACGCTCGCATTATCGATCGTTCCATTTTTTTCATTGAGTTGCCCCTTAGCCACAGCCATCAGGTTACCCTTTCCATTGGGTTCCGAAAAGGACCAGTAAATGGTTTTATTGGTATTGAATGAAGGATCGGGGGCGACATCCAGCAATCCTCCCTGTCCATTGTCATCCACTTTAGGAAAACCGGTGATCTTTTTCACCAATGCTCCGTCCGTTGTATGAATCTGCATATATCCTTTTCTGAAGGTCAGGAGTAAACGGCCATCAGGCATTGGGACCACGGCCCAGGCTTGTCCCATTTTTTCACCGATTTTATCCACTTTATACCCGGTGGTGGTTTTTACCCCGTTGATCCGGGTCTGACCGGCAAACGCCGGTTTATAATTTGTATTTGGCTTACGGGTTTCCACCGGGGGAAGCTGATCCCCGTCCATTGTATTGGTCAGGGCCGGATTGCTGTTATTATACTGGCAACTGCTCAGCAGGAGAATGATTCCGGAAAGTAGAAAAAGGTTTTTTTGTTTCATGTCTGTGATCGTTAAGGCGTAAAATTAGTGAACTACTGTAATACACAACCCGGTATTTATTGTTCATTTGGCCGGCTGAACCGGAGCTGGATATCAAATTCCAGTATCCCTTCCTGGTCGGCTTTATAATTGGTGTGCCAGTAATTGTTCAACACATACAGGAAAAGGCTGGAAGTGGGTTGGTTTTCCCTTTTCCAGATCTTGGCCCCGTTGACACGGGTCTCATCAATCATATCCCCGATTTCCCAGAGCGCCAACAGGGGAGAGGAAAGGGTGGCTTTCAGGTTGGCGGAAATCAGGCTGATCTCTTTCTCCACACATACAAATTCCTTATTGGAACCTGCCAGCTGATCCTGTGGATACCGGAGTTTATTCCACCGGCTGCCATATTCGACTGCAGGTTGAACTAAGGAAAACGGGAAAGCGATATGCAGGGATTCTTTGTCCCGTTCTTTACGCTTGTCAAAACGGTAATGCACCAATAACCGCCCTTCATTTTTAAATAAAGTGTACGTAATCATAAAAGCGGGCAGGTTGGGCAGGGTAGCGCTTACCTGGGTTTGTTTCACCAGCGGGGTGTTTTCCATTTCTTTAATCATCACTTCTGCCGGTTGGAATATTGAACCAGGATTCAATCCCAGTTTATATACCGGTTCAAACAATTTGTAATTTGTGTTCTCTGCCAGGTTCTTCTCATTCACCCAAAGCTGGCTAAGTCCCCCGTTACCCGGATCCACCTGGTAATCGTTGACAACAATAGCATTCGCTGGCTTTTGATAGATATCCCTGTATGTAAACCCCAGGTCAGCAGATAGACGTTCATAATAATATTGGGCGGAATCGGCAAACTGTTTCTTGATCCGCCACTGTTCGGTGCTGAAGAAAATATCCGGATCAGAAATACTGCACCAGGCACCCCAGGTATGTTCCTGGAAAAGCACAATGTTTTTGTGCAATAAATACATAACCGGCCGGATAGGCTGAAGTTTTCCCCTGGCACCGGCAAATTTTTCCAGTTCAATGGTCTGCCTGGAGAGTTGCCGGACCTGCATTTCTTCCGAAGCCGTGGAATAGGCACCATCCTCCCAATAAGGAGAAATCTCTCCTGTAAAAACGGGCAGTTGCCTCCCGTATTTTTTTTCGGCCTCCGCAAATAACTGATCTACGGAACCGATACGTAACTTCGGATACAGGTATTGACGGTTCCAGTTTTCCACAAAAACTGTGAGGTTGGTATCCACCGGCCCGTTATCCGCATTCTTGGTATACCTCAACTGCACCAGGTCAAAGGGGTACTTTTTTTCAACCAGTTCATTGCAATAATCAGATATCCGTTTTTCCCAGCGGGATTGCTTTTCGCTATCTGAAATTCCATGAAAAAAGGAATAGCCTTTTCCAGCTGTCCATACCAGTAATTTTTCTTTAGCCGACCTGGATGGTTTCCAGTAAAACAACTGATCTCCCTGTTCTTTAATGACTCCGCCTACCCGGTCACCATGATCAGGATGGCTTTCCACATAATTGGGACCCAGTGATAGATAAGGGATATGATTATTGACATAGGACATCAGCCCCGACCGGCTGATCCCCGGTATATCTGTGATCATACCATTCTTAATATCGAAGCCATACTTTTTTTCCAGCTGGCCCGCATATTCCAGTACCCAGTTCAGCTCCTCCGGTTGCCCCAGCCCGGTGAGTATATTGGCATAATTGGCGGATAAAACAAGGAGGCCGGATTTCACGGCTTTCACAAAAGCGTTCTCTTCCTCTTTACTGGCATGACGCAGGAAATTCTCCACGGCCCACAGGGATTCAATATGCCAGACCGGTTTTTCCCCGCTGCCTTTATACTGACTGATCCAGCGGATGGCTGCACGGATATTCCGGTTCTGGATTTCCTCTACTTCTGTTTGCAGGTGTGAATACCCGATATCATTGTGTGAATGGTGGATAATGGTAAAGACAAAATCACGGACCGGGCGCAGATTTACAGGTAAGAGCAGGCTGTATTTCCCATTGAAATTACAACGAATGGTATCTGTTCCGGTAAAATCAGGGGTATAGGCCGGGAATTGTAAACTGTTATATCCTTTAGTTAGTGTGGCTGTAAAAGTTCCCCCCTTTGTTATAAACCGGGCATTGGTAATTCCGGGCCAGGGATTATCGATAAACAGGTTGAGTTGTCTTTTTTTCTCTGCACGGGTCACCAGGTTGGTAGGTTCTGCAATCCCTTTAAGTCCGGGCTTGTACATAAAGACCATCAGCCAGTCCCGGGAATTTTCGTTTTTACCATTGATCCTGAAATGGGCCTCGCTTTTAACCAGTTCAGCGGGGACCGTAATCGTTAACTTTCCAAATGCATCTCCGTTTACATCATAATCTTCCTGTTCAAAAGACCAGTGGCTGTTCCGCAGACCATCCCCGCCGGAACGAAAGAATCCTTTCATCTTCATCTTTGTACTGATCGTGAAAAGGGGCTGATCATTCAAGGCTACATCAAAATGTCTTTCAGCGGTGCTGGTGCCGGAGGAATGGCCGATCAGCAGTTCATAGCTGACAAGGGTGCTATTACCGGAATAAACCGGTGCCTCCCAGGCAATGGGCATTTCCCCGTTGACCCGGGTCAGCAAGGCCCGGTTGGCAAACTGGTGCAGGGGAGAATAATAGCTGATTTCCTCGCCGCTGATTTTTTGTTTATACCCGGTAATGGTATCAGGCATTTGCGCGGAGCTGGTAGCGGCCCATAATAGAAAAACAAGACTGTATTTCATAAAAATATATCCGGATAAATCTACAACCCCTTTATGTCATTCCGGTGAATAATTTTCCCGGCTATAAACCGTTTTTTATGCACTGCCAACGTTTGAGGAGCCCGGGATGATCAATCTCAATTTGCCTGGTAAAAAATAAAGATACCTTTAAGGATAAATTTTTTGCCATGCATAAATCCATTTTACTTTATATGATACCGGTTCTGGGATTACTGACCGGTTGTTCTGAAACCCCCAAAAAGCAAACGGGTATGAATGATACACAAGTGGAAAGAAAATGGTGGAAAGAAGCCGTGGTCTACCAGATCTACCCCCGCAGTTTCAAGGATAGTAACGGGGATGGCATTGGCGACCTGCCCGGACTGACCAGCAAACTGGATTATGTAAAAAGTCTCGGGGTGGATATAATCTGGCTCAACCCGATCTACAGCAGTCCAAATGCGGATATGGGCTATGATATCAGCAATTACGATGATATCATGAAAGAATTTGGCAATATGGGCGATTTTGACCTGATGCTGTCGGAGATGCACAAACGGGGGCTGAAACTGGTGATGGACCTGGTGGTGAACCATTGCAGCGACGAACATGAATGGTTTAAACAATCCCGCAGTTCCAGGACCAATCCTTACCGGGATTATTTCCATTGGTGGCCGGCTGAAAAAGGAAAACCGGCTTTCCGGCCCGGCGCTTTTGAAGTGGATGGAAGTGGTTGGCGCTATGATTCGCTGACCAACAGTTATTACCTGCATTATTTCAGTTACAAACAACCCGACCTCAACTGGGAGAATCCAAAAGTCCGCCAGGAAATATATGCCATGATGAACCGCTGGTTTAAAAAAGGAGTGGATGGATTCCGGATGGATGTGATTCCTTTTATCAGTAAGGATACCAGTTTCCCGGTGATCACTGAAAAATTCCTGAAAGAAAATTATAACGGGGCCTGGGATCAGTATATGGGCAACGGGCCGCACCTGCACGAGTACCTGCAGGAAATGAATAAGGAAGTACTGAGCAAGTATGATGTGATGACACTGGCCGAAGGAGCCGGTACTACCAAGGCCACCGCCATGAATTTTGTGGATCCCGCCCGTAAAGAACTCGATATGAGTTATCATTTTGAAGGGGTCAGCCTGGGCTACCTGCCAGGAGAATTCAAGCAAATGGATCCGAAGGGGTATGACCTGGTGGAATTTAAAAATATTTATTCCGGCTGGGACAGTGTATTTGCCGAAAAGGGCTGGGGCACTATTTACCTCGGCAACCATGACCAGCCCCGGATGCTGACCCGCTGGGGCAATGATGCACCTGAATTCAGGGACGCCGCTTCCAAAATGCTATCCACCTTCCTGCTCACCATGCGGGGTACGCCTTACTATTACTTCGGGGATGAACTGGGAATGAGCAATATTAAGTTTGACCGGATTGAAGACTACAAGGATATCGAAACACTTGGCATGTACGGACAGATCAAAAACAAGGGTGGCGATCTGCAACGGTTCCTGAACGGCCAGAAGATCAGCGCCAGGGATAATGGCCGGACTCCTTTTCAATGGACGGCCGGTCCCAATGCCGGGTTTACTTCAGGTACCCCCTGGCTGAAAGTCAATGAGAACCGCTCATTCGTCAATGTGGATACACAGGAAAAAGATCCCAATTCCATATTGAATTATTTCCGGAAGCTGGTTAAGCTGAGGAAGGACAATAAAGACATACTGGTATATGGAAAGTATACATTACTGGACAGGAATAACCCGCATGTATATGCGTATACCCGGGAATCCGGTAAAGAGAAACTGCTGGTATTGCTTTGCTTTAATAAGGAAGGAGGCGTGTTTGACCTGGGCAGCCTGCAGCCTGGTGAAGAACTGGTCAACAACCTGGCCCCCTTAAAGATCAGTGGTAAATCTGTTACCCTGCTGCCTTACCAGGCCTGTGTACTGAAGTTAAAATAACAACGGTGAATCGTGCAGACAGTATGGCCAACGGCCAAACTGTCTGCTATTGTTTATAATAACCCTCGCTTAATCCGAATTTACGTTCGGGCGCATTGTTTTCTATTTCATGAAAGGAGGTGGGGGGCATACCGGTGAAATCTTTATAATCCTTTACCAGGTGCTGGTAATCGTGATAGCCGCATTCAACAGCGATACGCAGCCAGTCAAATTGAGGGTGGGAATTTTTCAACCGGAAAGCCCTGTCGAACCGTATAATCCGTTCATAGGTTTTCGGATTCACACCTGTTCTTTCTTTAAATCGCCGTTCAAATTGTTTTGTGCTGAGACAGGCTTCCCTGGCCAGTTGATCTAGTTTGTATGTTGAATTCCCCTGTAATAACAATTGCCAGGCATTATCAGTGAGCAATCCTGGTTTTTTTTGCTGACGAATCAGCCGGCTTACAAATGCATTTGCCACCTGCAGCATTTCCGGGTAGCCTGCAGCATGAAATAACTGTTCATTGACAAACCTTAATTCACTCTTAAAGACGGATTCCGCATCTATATACTGGTTGTTCAGTTCAGAAGAAGGCATACCGGTAAGCCGGTATAAGGCACCCGGGTAAAAAATGATCTGGAAGACCAGGAAATGATGCCCGATCATCCGGTGAGTAACCTCCGTAAACTGCCCATATAAAACCACCGGAATATGATTCACGGATTTTCCGGAGCCGGTATATTGGACGGTTTCTGTGTCGTATGGATAAAATGCCAGGCAATGCTCCGGGCGGGGCGGGTACGCCTTTGGTGGTATTACCTGCCCTTTATCAAATTTCAGGTGTACAATCCGGTACAACTGTACGAATTCCTGTACTTCCGGGGATGGTATAAAATCTTTGAGGAGCAAACTGGTTTTTATTCAGGCATTAAAATACACAGAAAATTATAAAGTCAGCGGGGGACCGACTACTTTCATCTGGTGTTCGGCATGGATCCGGTCCATTTCTTCCGGGCTTGGCCGTTCTTTCAGCTTGTTCATATAAGAGAAAAACTCCTCCATTTTTCCGGCCGGTTGCAGGAAATAGATCAGTTTGCCTTTGTCTGTGAGCTGTATCCAGGTATGGGGGATACCCCTGGGCAGGAAAATGGTTTGTCCGGCTTGAAGCACATGGGTTTCTTTCCCTACTACGAATCGGTATTCCCCCTCCATGACCATGAAGATTTCATCCTGTTCAAAGTGGATATGCAGCATCGGACCCACTTTACCCAACCCGGTGTATTCAAAAACCGATAATTGCCCACCTGTATCTTTTGAAGATATTTTCAGGTCATTGGGATGTACACCGAGGAATTTCACCACTTCCCCAAACCGGGATTTTCCCGCATCTACGATGAAAGGTTCACCGGTTATTGTTCTTGTTTTGGAAGTAAATGGGATACCGGCCATTGTCATGACGGGTGAGGCCAGCAGGGCGGTCACCAGGAATTGTCTGCGTTGCATAGTGTTGGTTTTTGTATTGTAAATTTCAGTACGTCCAGGTATACCTCACTGGTAAAAAATGGACATTTTTCTATTCAGCCTTCCGGTAGTGACATACGCTGCGGTTGTTACTATCTTAATTAACCATTAACTTTAAAAGCTGACAGATTTCCGTTTCATGTATTTTTAAATTATGTCCATCTTCCGATTTGCATTGATCGTTATAGCCGTATTACTGGCTGCGGCCGGGATTTATTCCTTTTTTAAAACGCCCTTGCCTGCTGCTTTTATTAAAATCCGCGATCAGCAGGAGAATCCTTTTACGGTCAGTGCCGACAGTGTCCGGCTGGTCAAAAACAGGATTATTGCCTATTTCGCCCAACGGTACCGGGTGTCATCCGAAGCATTGGAAACCACGGATTCCACCTGGCATTTACCCTATTCAAACAGTCATCAAAAAGGGGACCGGATCCTGATCGAAATGCACAAAACCGGGGATCGTTACCTTTTTCAATGTACCTGGTGGGAATCCCGAACTACGGATCCCTGGGGTGATAAGGAAATTGCCCTTTTCCTGCAAAAGGGGATCAGCCGCTTTGATTACTGATTCATTTCAATTACCAGGTCAATTATCCGGGAAATTACCCTCCCTGAAGTAAATCAGGTCCCCGTGGTTTTTCTGTGAGTCTTACCTTTGGGTAACAGGTCTCCATCATTATTTTCCGACTCTAAATTAAAGCCATGAATAACCGTTATATACTTCTTGCAGTTTTATTGTATTGTTCCCTGGTGCCGGTAAGGGGATTTGGTCAGGAGGAAGTAAAAAAAGACACGGTCAGGGCCGGTATCTATATTACCAGCATCCATGATATCGATTTCAAACAAAAGGAGTATACGATCTCCTTCTGGCTCTGGCTCAGATACAAAAATCCGGATTTTGATTTTGTAAATAACCTGGAAGTGCCCCAGGCCAAATCCGTGGAGAAGTCTTTCTCCACGATCGATACCAGTGGCGGGAAGATATTCCTGCAAATGAAGCTGCAATGTGTCATGAAAGACTCCTGGCGGATCGGGAACTTTCCGTTTGATGAACAAAAACTGCGGCTCAGTATCGAAAACTCACAGTTTGATTCCCGCTCACTTGTTTTTATACCGGACAGCATCGGCCAGCATTTTGATTCCCGGTTTACACTCAGGGGCTGGAGTATTGACAGTTGTATTATCAATGCAGGCACCAAAATTTATGAAACTTCTTTCGGGGATGAAACAGCCACCGAACCCCGGTCAGAATACAGTGCTTTCCGGGTAAGATTGTCCATCACCCGTGAAGCCGGCGGCTTGTTCTGGAAAATGTTCCTGGGCATGTATATCGCTTTCCTGATCTCCTTTATCTGTTTTTATATTCATGCAGATGGTATGGACTCCAGGTTCGGGTTGAGTGTGGGGGCTTTATTTGCCGTCATTGGTAATAAATACATTATTGATTCCTCCCTTCCGGAATCCGCCACCTTTACGCTGGTGGACCTGCTCCATGGATTCACGCTCTTTTTTATCATGGCGATCATAGCGGCCAATGCGTATTCATTGCGGCTGATTAAAAATGATAAAGTGGCACAGGCCAGGAAATTTGATAACCGCGCCGCAGTTATCTTCCTGCTGGTATATATCCTGCTGAATGCCTGGTTTATCTGGAAAGCCGGAGCCGGAAACTGATCCCAAAGAAAAGCCCTGTCTGTTGAGGACAGGGCCGGGAATAAGGGATGGTTGAAAAATCCTTAATGGTGCGTTTTCTTACCAAATGTCCGGATGTAATTCACCAGGTCGCCGGGAATTCGTGTTTTACCAAAACTTCCCTCCATGGCATCCTGGTTGCCGGGAATCCTTTTTTTGAAACCGGGCATATCACTGTGTCCGGAATAGATTTTGTACAACAGCGCTCCGTCTGTTTGTTTCTGAAAAAGATCCAGGGTGAAATCAGTAGGAGTGTTATTGAGTTTGTAAGCCCGTTTACCTGAACCTTTACCATCCGTCCCATGACAGTTGAGGCAGAAATAATCATAAAGTTCTTTTCCGGATGCAATAGAAGCTTCATCTGCCGGTACCGGGTTGGTCAGTTTTTCATATTTCTCCGGAACTTTCCAGGGATCTTCCTGGATGGCTATAAAAGAGAGTGCGGTAATGGTCACTATAGAAAGGCCGGTTAGTAATAATAGCTTTTTCATACAAATGTGTTTGTGAGTTCTTCAGATTTAAATTCAACTGTTTAAAAATAAACCCGTTAATATCCTGTTTTGTATGACGCGGGTCAAACCCGATAATGTGTTTACTCAGCTATTGTGGCCTGATAAAATACCAACCTGTCTTTTGATTGCAGAATAACGGAAATGTATATCATATAATCCGTAAAATATAACAGTGGGTGACAATGCGGTGACCTGGTGTCAGCGAAGAAATAATTTGTAACAGGACTGTATAAAAAAAAGATCACATGAAGTGATCTTTTTTTATCCGTAACCTGATCCGGATTATAATTTAATAAATTCCACCCGGCGGTTCAACGCTTTGTTGGAAAGCGAAGTGTTGGGGGCCACCGGTTGTGTTTCCCCTTTGCCATCTGTTTCCATCCTGGCGGCATCAATGCCAAATGAACTGGTCAGTTCTTTTTTTACAGCCGCAGCTCTCCGCTTTGACAGGTCGAGGTTAGCCGCATCTGCGCCATCGGAATCCGTATGCCCGATAATTTTAATTTTTACATCCGGGTTTTCACTGAGCACTGTGGCGATTTCTTTCAGGGATCCATAAGACTGCGGTTTTACAATATCCTTGTTCACATCAAAGTAAATTCCATAGCTTACGATCTTTCCCTCAGTCATCAGTTTGTTCCGCATATCCGGTGCACCAACAGCGATCCGTATATTACTGACCATGGCCGCCCCGTCTTCAAACCGTATCCTGTCCATTTTTACAGTTGTCACCGGGAATGCTTTGGGAAGATCAAATAATTTATTTTCCTCTACATAATAGCGAACCCTTGATTTTTGTACCCAGACCGCTACATGATAAAGCTGGCCTTCTTTCTGGAAATATTGATGATCATCTTTATACCCGTTAAGTCCCAGTCCCTGTCCTTCATTTCCGTTTATATATGTCCTGTAATAGGGCCGGCCATAATACTCCACACCGCTGCAGAAACCGGCTTTACCGGGTACAGCACCCGCATCCCAGGACCTGGCGTTCACGCTTTGCATCAGGCGGAATGCATAACCAGCCATCCGGCCTTCTGTTCCTTTTATGGGTACAACGTCAAATTCAATGGTATAGTTATCCGGTAATTTCAGCAGTGAATCGGTCCAGATATCCGAGTTACCCACATAACGCATCCAGCGGCCGGGATAGAGGTTTGTGGTTACCACTTCCGCGGATCCGTTGGTATTCCAGAGAGCGGGGAAATCACCCACATTGTCCTGGGAAAAATCCTCAAAGAAGATCACTTTTTCACCGGGTACAAAATCATATTTGGAAAAAGCCTGCAGGGTTGGGACGGTATCCTTTTTTTCAACGACCGCTTCTTCTTTTACAACTGGTTCCTGTTTTGGGGTTTCGGCCTTGGGGTTTTCTGTTTTTGGTGCGTCTTCCTTCGGTTTATCCTTTTTATCAAATATGGAATCGATGGCCTGGTCAGTCTTTTTTTCTATGACCTTGTTGGCCTTCCGTTCCAGTAGTTTCTTGGGATTTATCAGCTGGGCTGAACTTTGTGTGGAAAAGAGAATAACTGCCATTGCCAGGCAATAAAGAGCTGACCTTTTCATAATGGTATTTTGTCAAAAGGTAGAACCCGGCAGGAGGGGGTTCAATTGACAGCGGTCACACCACCTGCTGATTATAATCAAAACATAGGGGCATGCCCGTTTTTTTACGATTGAACCGGTGTTCAGGTCATGAATTCCCAAACAGTCCGGTATTGCCCTTTTTCTTCCACATATTCCAGGAAGGACTGATAGAATTTATCTCCACCGATCGTGGCACTGTCACCAATCACCAGTAATTGTTCTTTGGCCCTGGTGATGGCTACATTCATCCGCCTGTAATCTTTGAGAAAACCGATATCCCCGTCATCATTACTCCTGACCAGGGAAACAATAATATTTTCTTTCTCCTGTCCCTGGAAACTGTCAATGGTACTGATGCGCATACCGGCTGGCAATATTTCCCGGGCGGCGGAAACCTGGCCGGAATAGGGAGATATAAACGCCGTACTGGCCGGATCCCAGCCTTCCTGTTCCAGCACCTGCCGGATCACGTCCAGTTCACCCTCATTCTGCAGGCTGATACCATCCGGTCCCTGTTTTTCATTGTACCCGGAACCAGCCGTATCAATAAAACAGATATGGGTACCGGTGTTTTCCAGGTGTCCGGCCGTTTTTAATAATTCTTTATAAAAATAACGGCTGCTGAAACCGGCAATGGAAGCCCTCATCCGGTATTGTGTATTCAGCAGGTAAACAGCCGGACTATGGTGAATGGATACTTCCAGGATGGAATTATTAAAGCCAAGGGCAGCCGCTTCATGACTGAGTACGGTGGGGGGTAACTGCCAGTGATCACCGGCCAGTACAATTTTCTCCGCCATAGGAAAAATACACCAGGCCAGGGGTTCAATACACTGTCCGGCTTCATCGAGGAACAGGGTATTGAATTTTAAATGGTCAACCCCCGCATCATAAAGACCGATCGGGGTGCCGGCAATGACGGATGCTTCTTCAATGAATTTTTCTTCGTGGTACGACTGCAGTTTTTTTATTTCAGCACGTATCGCTTTTACTTCCTTAAATAAAAGGTTGCGTTGTTCCCGCTCTGCTTTGCCAAAACTTCTTTTATATTTCAGGGCCATACGCCGGAATTCCTCCGCCCTAATTTTTAACTGCTTTATTTCTTTCAGCACCTTACTGTTACCCATTTTCCCTTCCGGTGTATGGGCCATAATGCTGGCATCCGTTTTACTGCTGTTTCCCACCCGAAGCAGGTTAATACCCAGGGCAAGCAGGGATTTTGAAATATGATCCACGGCCGCGTTGCTGGGGGCTGATACAAGCACTTTCTCCCCCTGTTGCACCAGTTGATAAACAGCTTCGGCCAGGGTGGTTGTTTTACCTGTACCCGGCGGACCATGTACAATCAGGAAATCATCCTGCTCCACGATGGCCCTGATCGCCGCCTGCTGACTTACGTTCAGTTTGGTATTCTTAAAAGTAAGGACGGATTTACCGGCTGCCGGTTGATTATTGGCTTCAAGGGCGGGACCATGAACCTGTTCAAATAAGCGGAACAGTTTTTTATCCTGTTCCAGTTCATTCAACACTTTTTTCATGATCGAGGTAGTGCGGGTATCCGGAGCCAGTTTGATCCCTACACCATTGTCTTCGATCCAATCTGGAAAATCCGGGGCAAAAAGCCTGAACTCACCGGATTTTCCGTCCAGGTTCAGTAATACCCCTTTCACCGGTTCTTCGCCACTGATAAAACACTCAATCGCGGCCCCGTCCCGGAACAGATTAGCTTCCGGTGGAAAGTTCAGCCTGAAACTGATCTCCGGGTAATCCGCATAACCAAAATTTTTCCGGGTTACAATCAGCGGGTGAAGCGCCAGGCCTTCCGCTTTCAGTTGCTTCAGCGTATGGGCCTGATCAAGTGCGTAGCGTTTTGCCTGTTCCTTTTCTTCCAGTTCCACACATTTCAGCAGTGTTTGCAATTGAGGGTGCATGGCCGGAAGATAAGTAAATAGCGGATAGGTCATCCATTTTACAGCCATTTACTTCAACCGGGAAAAGAAATGAATATTTCATTAAATCCCGGAAGAAATTTATCTTCCGCCTGCTTATTTTTTGTCACCTTTTCAGACATTCTTAACCAACGATAAGTATTTAAACGAACGACCTGGCTACTGAACAAAACATAGCATTATTGTGCAACCGGCTGGCCGGTGCAGGGAAGGCAGTGGATGTGGTGGCCGTACTCGAAGGCCTGCTCAGGCAAACCAATATACCCAATACAGTTTTTATCCAGGACTGGCCCGCATCATTTGAAGGCTTTACCGATATCTTCCTGGTCGGTGGTGATGGCACACTCAATTATTTTATCAATCATTACCCGGAGATCCGGCTGCCCCTGGTGATCTTCAAGGGTGGAACCGGAAATGATTTTCATTGGTTACTGTATGGGGAAACAGATACAGACACCCAGTTAAGGAAAGTGCTGGAACTTCCCGCCAGGCCGGTGGATTGTGGTATATGTAATAACCGGCTTTTTATAAACGGGATTGGTGCGGGTTTCGAAGGGGCCGTGGCAAAAGCACTTACTGCAAGGAAAAAACTTCCGGGTAAAACATCTTACCTGCTGACGATTTTGCAAAAGATATTCTCTTACCGCTCATCGCATTTTACTATTCAGTCCGGAGACCAGCATTGGTCCGGAAAAAAATTACTCGTGGATATCAGCAATGGCCGCCGGGCGGGGGGTGGATTTCATGTGGCCCCGGTAGCCAGTGCGGATGACGGGGTGCTGGACCTGGTGATTGCTGAAGCGTTAAGTCCATGGCGCAGGCTCATTTACCTGCCGGTGATAGAAAAAGGTAAACACCTGGGATTATCATTTATTACGCATCAGCCGGTAAAAGCAGTGACCATTGAGTCAACCCAAAAAATTCAGTTCCACCTGGACGGTGAATACGGGGAAGCCAACGCCCTGGATATACGGATCAGGGAAGCCGCATTTCTTTTCCGGTATTGATCACAGTACAGCACCTTTCATTTTCACCGGGTAATTCAACTGCATTTATTTTACATTTGCGCATGTCTTTATTTTCAGATCCGCATATTTCCATCGCCGGTACACAGGATATTCCAGTCATAATGCGATTGCTCAACAAAGCCTACAGGGGTGAAAGTTCCCGGAAGGGCTGGACAACTGAAGCCGACCTGATTGCCGGGAATGTCCGTACCGATGAAAATAACCTGGGTGATGTTATGGGGATGCCTGGCAGCGTTTTCCTGAAATATTCAACAGCAGATGGTGTAGTTACGGGTTGTGTCAATCTTCAGCAACAGAACAACAGGATCTACCTGGGTATGTTCAGTGTGGATCCTGAAAGCCAGGGGGAAGGTATCGGGAAAAAAATACTCCACGCAGCCGAAGAATATGCTCATTCAGTGAAAGCCCGTTCCATTTATATGTCAGTGATTTCTGTCAGGACTGAGCTGATTGCCTGGTACCAGCGTCACGGTTATGCGGATACCGGGGAAAGGAAACCGTTTAAAGAAGACAATCTCACCGGCAAACATCTCCGGGAACTCGAGTTCATGACACTTGAAAAGCCCCTTTGAACCCTTGTTTGCCATAAGGCAGCGATGGCCTATTTTCGGGGTATGGTTTTATTAGACGTAAATGGACTGGGCAGGGAGGAAAAGTCAGGTTTTGCAGTCAGGGATATTCATTTTTTGCAGGAACAATACCAGCAAATCGCCATTGTGGGAGAAACCGGTTCAGGTAAAACCAGTTTACTTAAAATGATTGCGGGCCTGCAGCAGCCTGACCGGGGAGAAATCCTTTTTAAAGGTATACGGGTGAAGGGCCCACTGGAAAAATTATTACCCGGTCATCCGGGAATTGCTTATCTCAGCCAGCATTTCGAGTTGCGCAATAATTACAGGGTGGAAGAAGAACTGGAAGCGCGGAATCTCCTCACGGAGAAGGAAGCACAGGCCATTTATGACGTGTGCCGGATCACCCATTTATTAAAAAGAAGAACAGATCAGTTATCCGGTGGTGAAAGGCAGCGGATCGTCCTGGCCCGGTTGCTGACCACTTCGCCTTCCCTGTTATTGCTGGACGAACCCTTTTCCAACCTCGACCGCCACCATACCCATATCATAAAAGAGGTATTGAAGGACCTGACAGAACAATGGAAAATCAGTTGCATCATGGTTTCGCATGATGCAGAGGACCTGCTGGCCTGGGCACACCGCGTTATTGTAATGCGGGAAGGGCAGTTGATCCAGGACGGAACACCTGAAACCGTTTATGAGAAACCCGTAGATGCCTATACAGCCGCCCTGCTGGGGGATTTTAATTTAATTGAACCCGGATTGTCTGCACTGTTGCTGCCTGACCTGGAAGCGCTGCCCGCCGGGAAATACCGCATGCTGCGGCCGGAAAGGATCAGCCTGACCGCACTTGATGATTCACCGGTAAAGGCCATTGTAAAGGAAGTACAGTATTGTGGCAGTCATTATTTTGTATGGGTGGAAGCAGGCGGACAAATGCTTAAGGTTTCAACCGTTCAACCCCTGAACAAAGGTGACCGGTTTGGATTATCTTTATCTCCTGGCCATGCCTGGCCGGTTTAATGAAACAAATCAATCAACAATGAAAAAAATACTTTTTCTCCTCATTTGTTTTGCCGCTTTCAAGGCCAATAGCCAGACCGGTGTAAAACCCATTTCGGTGGCGGATACCACAAAGAAAATACAGGTGGTGGAAACGGCCTGTGGACAATGCCAGTTTGGTTTAAAGGCAACGGGTTGCTCACTGGCGGTCCGTATTAACGGGAAAGCCTATTTTGTGGAAGGCACCAGTATTGATGAACATGGGGATGCCCATGCAAAGGATGGTTTTTGCAATGCCATCCGTAAAGCCGAAGTACAGGGCACCCTTATAAAGGATAAATTCAACGTCACTTATTTTAAATTATTACCCGGGTCATTGGCGGGTTCCGGGCATCAGTAAGGACGACAACGGGCCTTACAGCGCTGTTTTTTTTTGGTAAGTACCGGATTTAATTGTAACCTTATTACTTAAACCAAAAACATATGATCAGCAAAAAATCAATTACTGCTTACCGGGTGATCCTGGGTGCTTTCCTGTTAACCGCATTTATGGCTGTTGGCTGTAATAACGGGACTGAAAAGAAAGAACCCGTTGTTGACTCACCTAAAGTGTCAGCTCCTGCTGCTCCTGTTGTTGACACGCCAGTACAACCTATTGACACCTCTAAGATGAAAGAAGCCACAACAAGGCCGGTTAAAACAACCGACTGAGTTGAGTGAAAAGATTATTGCAAAGGTTCCCGGTTACCGGGGACCTTTTATTTTTTTCCCGGTTCCGGAGCCGCGGGTGGTACTTTTGGCTCTGTCAGGGTTTCAATTTCCAGTGCGGCTTCGGCATCTGCGGCTTCGGCTGCTTCTTTTTTCACCGCCTCTCCATGCCGGTGATGGATCAGTTTGTGTATGAACCAGTGTTCGAGTTTATGGTGCAGGGGAATCAGGATCGCTGCCAGGGCCACAAAGATCAGGATCTCAAAAACGGGTGTATGATGGGTCAGGCTGGCCACTGTGGGATGAAGCATCAGGGTCAGGTATTCAAACAGGAATAGCAGGGAAAGCACACCCAGTATACGGATTACTTTTATCGGCACATTCACCCGGCTCAGCACCAGGGTAAGCAGGAAAAAACCCGGGATAAAAATTGCGATCAGCAACATCTGCAGTTGCTTGAACCGTTCCTCCCTTTCCAGTCTTTTCTGTTCTTCCAGTTCCATTTGCCTGAACTGTTCATTACTGGTAATGACCTGTGATTCCCGGATCCGGCTTTTGCTGTTTACCGAATCATTCAGTCCACGTACATAACTTACATACATAAACGCGCTGTCGATACTTCTGACCCGTTGATAATGCGTGGTGAGAAATTCAGCGGCTTCCAGTTCTTTGTTCAGGAACCCGGCTTTTTTTGCCAGTTGCATGGAAGCATTGGCGTAAAAAGTAACCGAATCCCGCTGATCCGTTTTATCAAAAAGGTTGGCCAGCCCAAGCATGGCTTCACACAAAATTTCATCATCATTCGCTGCTTTCAGAAGACCAATTCCGGTACGGTAGTTCATGGCGGAAGCCATAAAATTCCCCTGCTTCAGGTAGGTATGGCCGAGACCGGTCATGGAAGTGCCGATGAGGTCGCCATCATTGAGCTTCCTCGCGAGATCCAGGGATGTGCTGAAATACGTAAAAGCGGAATCTGAAATATCCACCCGGTTAAAAATGTCACCTATATTCAGGTTGATATAATATTTCATATCCTCCACATTGCTGGCCCTGATCACGGAGTCGGCTTTGCGGTAATATTCAAGTGCTTTGGGATATTCTTCCTGCAACACATAAACCACCCCGATATTCATCAGCACACTGGCCAGGTTCCTTGGTTTGTTCCGCTTTTCCTCGATCTGCAGTTTTTGAATATTCAGTTCCAACGCCCGTGGGTAGTTACCGATTTTCACCAATGTATTGGCCAGCACCCCCAGTGCCCTTGATTCTCCTTCGAGGTAATTGATTTTCCGGGCCAGGTAGAGGGATTGCTGGGAAAGGTATTGTGCCGTATCCGGGTTATAGCCACCCATATCCCTGGCCAGCTGCCACATCAGCCGGACGCGGTTGCTGTCGATATTCTCAATACGCAAGAGGTTGCGCATACTGTCCACTTTTGAAGACTGA
Organism: uncultured Chitinophaga sp.; assembly: GCA_964519865.1. Classification (GTDB taxonomy): domain Bacteria; phylum Bacteroidota; class Bacteroidia; order Chitinophagales; family Chitinophagaceae; genus JJ008. The sequence goes on from CAZFLL010000041.1 coordinate 20,058, forward strand.
CTTTGTGCTGCAGCCCAAAGCAGCAGGAACAGCATTGTTAAAAAACCGTATTGGCGGTTAACCTGGAACAGGGATGAAAGGTGCATGAGGTGAACTTGAAAAGCCTAATTTATAGAATAAAAATGGTTTGAACTGATTTTTAAAGAGGGTTGCCGGCGCCGCCTTTTTTTTGGGTAATCCGGGAGTTTTAGGTAGATTTAATTTCACCTCAAACCTGCAGCAATGAGTCGTCTTGTCCGGATGTTCATGCTTTTCGCATTTTTGTTTTTTGCTTTTACATCCAGTTCCCAGACTTTATATGAAATGAAATACTCCTACACCAGTGAAGGAGTCACTGACCGTTTCAGCGCTTTCATCCTCCGGAATGATGATGGTACCGGATTTGTCAGGGTCAATTTTATTGATCCGTCCAATAAAGCCCGGAAGCTGGTCGAAATGGATATGCAGGAAACATACGGGCAAAATAATGATGGGACCGATGACAGTTCCCTGCTGATTTTTGTCGGGCTGAACCCCCGGTTTATTGTGGGAGAAAAAGATGATGAGTTTACGGAAGATCATTTTGTTTTCAGGTACAATCCGGACTCCGGGTTTTATGAACCTGATTTTGTTTTCTGCATCCTGGATGACAGTACTGAACAGGCCGGTAAAGTGGACCTGATCAATTTCCTGAACCAGGATGACCTGAACCGTGAACTGGTGATGCAGTATTTTACCGAACAGGATGTTTTTTATAAACAGTTATTTGAAACCAGTACCCGCGGACTGAGTGCGGCGGAGAAGCAGACACAGCTTCACCTGGTACTGGTGGCGAACACAGAAGATAAGGATATCGGCAAGACCTGTATGATAGATAAGGACGCGACCTATAAAACCTTCAGTGAAATAGCAGAATTCCTGGGTATCCAGTTTAATCCAACGGTCATTTTCGGCAAGGATTTCAGTAAAGCCAATGTGGATAAAGCAGTGAGTTCCATAAGACCCGGTACCAATGATATTGTGGTATTCTATTACTCCGGGCACGGATTCAATGAAATGAATGAGAATTACCAGTTTCCCTATCTCGATCTGCGGGATAAAAGTTTCCAGAAATACGGTGGCCCTTACACCCTGAATATTGAAACCATTTACCAGAAACTCAAATCAAAAGGGGCAAGACTGAACCTGGTGATCAGTGATTGCTGCAACAATGACCCTTCATCAGGTGCCCTGGTCAGTTCAGAAGGGGCATCTACCCGTACTTCTTCTATTGGCTGGAACCTGGAAAACTGCAAGGCCTTATTTATGGCTCCGAAGCCACAATCAGTCATTATGACGGCTGCGCAGAAGGGAGAGTTATCCGCCGGAAACCCTTCCGATGGGGGCATCTTTACTTTTATTTTCCGGGAGCAACTGGAAAAATCACTGGGACCCTTTACCCGTAACCCCACCTGGGATAACCTGGTGGTGACGGCTAAAAAAGAGACCCTGAATAAGGCAAAAACCACCTGGTGCAATAAAGCCCAGAAAATTGTCTGTGTTCAGCACCCGGTTTATAAAGTGGAATAAGGGTTTTTTAAATATGTACTTTTTACACATTATTTCTTTCCCGTACCAGGGTATTGAAATATCTTTGAGTAATAATTGCCAGTACATGAAAAAGAATACTACACTACTAACCGGATATAAACTTTATCCGGTTTTTCTTTTTTTACTTTTTTCCGTTCATAATTCCATGGCCCAGGCACCCAGGGTGGAACCTATGAACTGGTGGGTGGGAATGAAAAACCCCAATCTCCAGTTAATGGTTTATGGTGAAGGCATAGGTTCGGCCACCCCCTCGCTGAAATATCCCGGTGTGACGCTGGTGAAAGTAACAAAAGCAGAAAGTGCTGATTACCTGTTTATTGATCTGCGGATTGCACCCAATACAAAGCCCGGTGTTTTTGACCTGAAGTTCAATAAACAGGGAACCACTGTTTCCACCTATAAATACACACTAGCTGCCCGGAATAAGGACAGGGCAGGAGTGAAGGGTTTTTCGTCCGCTGATGTGATCTACCTGGTCACCCCTGACCGTTTTGCCAATGGTGATCCATCAAATGATGTGGTGGAAACCATGCGGGAAAAGAAAATCAACCGTACTAATGACTATGGCCGGCATGGCGGGGATATCCGCGGGATCATCAACAACCTGGATTATATTTCTTCCATGGGATATACTGCCATCTGGCCCACACCCTTGCTGGAGAATGATATGCCACAGGCTTCCTACCATGGCTATGCGATCACTGATTATTATAAAGTCGATCCCCGTTTTGGTTCATTAGCAGAGTATAAAGAGCTGGCTGATAAAGCCCGTGGGAAAGGGCTGAAACTCATTTTTGACGGGGTGGTCAATCATACCGGCTCAAATTACTGGTGGATGAAGAATCTGCCGTTTAAAAACTGGATCAATTATCCGGATTCCGTACAGAATACCAATCACCGTCGTACCGTGAACCAGGATCTCTATGCCTCTGATGCGGATAAGGAGCTCATGGTGCGTGGCTGGTTTGTAAGGCAAATGCCTGATTTGAACCAGGATAATCCTTTCCTGGCGGCCTTCCTGATCCAGAACAGCATCTGGTGGGTGGAAACCCTTGGAGCAGCCGGCATCCGCCAGGATACCTATCCGTATTCACAAAAAAAATTCCTCGAGCAATGGACCTGCCAGATCATGAATGAATACCCTGGTTTCAGTATTGTGGGGGAGGAGTGGTCTACCAACCCGCTGATCGCCGCTTACTGGCAAAAAGGAAAACCCAATACAACCGGGTATAACGGATGCCTGAAAAGCACCATGGATTTCCCGTTGCAATCGGCCCTGGTACAGGCATTAACTGAACCGGAATCCTGGGATAAGGGGCTGGTAAAACTTTATGAAGCCCTGGCCAATGATTTCGTGTATGCCAGCCCGAAAGATCTACTGGTGTTCGGGGACAATCATGATATGGACCGGGTATTTACTTCCCTGAAAAAGGACCCGGAACTGATGCAGATGGCCATGACCTATTTACTGACGATCCGGGGTATTCCGCAATTATATTATGGTACAGAAATCCTGATGGAGAATTCGGCAAAACCCGGTGATCATGGACTGATCCGTTCTGATTTTCCGGGAGGTTGGAAAGAGGATACCATGAACGGGTTTACCGGGGCAGGTTTAACAGCCAGTCAGCTGAATCAGCAATCCTATCTCCGGAAATTGCTCAACTGGCGTAAAAATAAAACAGTCATCCATGACGGGAAGACCCTGCATTTCGGTCCGCTCAACGGGATTTATGTTTATTTCCGGTATACAGCTAAGGAAACCGTAATGGTAATCATGAATAAGAACGCGGGACAGGTAACGCTGAAAACAGACCGCTTTGCGGAAATCCTTGGCAATAAGAAAACGGCTACTGATATAATCCGGGGTGATCAGTTTGTCCTGGCTGAAGGGATTAATATTCCCGCCCGTTCGGCAATTATCCTGGAAGTAAAATAAAATGAATACGCCTGAGGTATGATAAAGTCAGTGAAAAAAAATGTCCCGGAAGCCCGGGACATTTTTTTATATCGATAAACCGGCAGATCAGAGTTTGTAATTCACCCCAAACATCAGCATGTTGGTACTCATTTTATAAGATACTTTGCTGCCTGGTACGGCACCATAAGGGTTTGTGTTGGTGATCCAGCCCGGGTTCAGCAGGGGGCCGCTCAGTGAACCACCGCTGCTTCCGTGATGAAATACTCCATTCAGGGTAAGTTTCTTCCCGGCTTCAAATCCAAAACCAAACTGGAAGGCGTGCTTGATAATTGCGGTAGCCGGCAGGGAGAACATGGCCAGCTCGGAACTGATCGGAACAGAACTGTACGTATAACCAATACGGAAAGGCATTGCTTTTAACGCCTTGTACTGGATACCGGCAGAAACCACGGAAATGTTTTCCCATCCAAATCCGGCAACAGAAGCATTGGCTGTCCAGCCTTTTGCTTCAAATCCTTTGGTGTTTTTGTAATTCACAAAACGATAATCCAGGGCCAGGTCAAACAATTTGTTTGTATATCCTAAACCGGCAGAAGCAATGGCCGGGTAATTCATCCTGAAATTAACTCCCGGAGCCTGGGATCCATCCGCATATTTATTATTAAAATTGAATTCCTCGAAGTATTGCTGTGACTTATAAGAGGCCCCCATTTTAAATCCACTTCCGGAATTATAATAGATTCCTGCCTGTCCCCCAAATCCTAAAGCCGATGCTTTTTCCGCTCCAGGGTATCCTTTTGTCGGACTCGGGGCTGAAAGAGGATTAGGTAATAATTCAAGGGAGGAGTAATTGAAAGTCGGGGCAATCCCTACAGACACCTGGTCGTTTAACTGGTAGGCCCAGGTGAAACCAACCTGCAATAACTGGTAATCGGATTTTACCTGTCCGAAACCACCATACTGTTGCGGCATGTTGATCGGGTTGCTGGCACTTTCCGGGAAAGTAACGCCAAAACCACTGATCCCGAATGCGGAAATTCCAAAATGGTTTTTACTGTTTTTCTTTGACCATACCATGGCCAGGTTGGGCATTACAGAAGAACCTCTTTTATCCTTTGTCACACCCGATATATTACCACCCGGTGTGGGCATGGTGGAACTCACTTCAGGGGAGGAACCAAATAAACCAACGTTTAACGAAATCGTCCTGCCTGAGAATGAAGTGATGCCGGCCGGGTTCCAGTGTAAGGCCCCGTTGATATCAAGAACCTGCCCGGTGGATGCACCACCCATTGACATGTTATGGGCACCGATGCCCTGCATGATATGACCGGTTTGTGCTGAAATACTGACTGTAATACCTGTAAAAAGCAATGAATAAATAATCTTTTTCATAAACTGTTGTTTGATTATAGCGGACAATCCGCTGATAAATTTAATAAAACTAAATGACGGACTATCCTGCCTGTGTGATGCATATCACCTTCGGGGAGAAATCATACCCGAATATGACGAATAACAGGCAGGTTCTGATCACCGCTGGTTTTCCCTGCAGGAGACCGGTCCGGGGACAAAAATACGAGCAAATAAATGTCGTACCATTGATTAACCAGTATCAGGTCGGCGGATAACTTTTATCATGGAGACGGATTGGGGGAAAATTCTATTTTCGTTCCGGAATTTTTTTTTAACCCATTCGTTAAAGCCTAATATTTTAGCAACATGAAACAAGAATACTGGATCAACGTAAAACATGTGGACAATCGCCTCGTCATTTTCCTGAATGGAGAAACAATCTGGGATAGCGGAATCGTTCATGACGACCCGGCCCTGAATAAGTTTATTGAAATAACTGCCAACCTCAATGAACATGCAGGACATACCAGTGAACTGATCTTTGAAGGATTCAATGATGACTATACTTCCAATGGGGATGAGGGTGACCTGAATCCCTGGCATTTCAGCTACCGGGTCTTCAAAAGAACGGTGAGTGCCACCGGCGAAGTAGTCGGCGAAACCGAACTGGTGAATCCTTATAATGAAAAGCACCTGTCTAATCCCAACACCAGGGCCATCAGCAACAGTTACCAGCTCGTGCTGAAAAGCGGCGAGTATAAAGTGGTGTCGAACGCGCTGTCACAGCAGTTCTATAAATAGTGAACGTTAATTTTTAATATTCAGGCCTGTTCCCAGGTCGCATTGATTATCGTAAGGGGGTTGTATCATTAAACCGGTACAGCCCCTTTGCTTTTGTATCCGGCCCTGAATTTCCGGCCATTTACCGAAGAACTGATCTCCCGGCACCCGGATTCCTGTAATTTGTATAAAAATTGATTTATGCAAACCATACTCGGAGCCAACGGAACAATCGGTTCTTTGCTGGCCAAGGAATTAACCGTTTATACGGATAAGATCCGGCTGGTCAGCCGGAATCCTGTAAAAGTTAATGATGGGGATGAGCTTTTCCCGGCTGATCTCAGTGATCCTTCACAGGTGGACAAGGCGGTGGAGGGATCTTCAGTGGTTTACCTGCTTGTCGGGTTTGAATATAAACTGAGTGTCTGGCGGGAGAAATGGCCCCGGCTGATGCGAGCCGTAATTGATGCCTGTAAACGCCATCAGTCAAAACTTGTTTTCTTTGACAATGTATATCTCTACGATCAGTCAGCCATGGGCCACATGACCGAAGAAAGCCCGGTGAATCCGCCCAGTAAAAAAGGGGAAGTCCGGCGCCAGGTTGCGGAAATGCTGTTGCAGGAAGTAAAAGCCGGGGGACTGACTGCATTGATTGCCCGGTCTGCTGATTTTTACGGCCCCCGCAATGAAAGGAGTTTCCTGATCGAAGCAGTCTATAAAAATTTTAAAAAAGGGAAGAAGGCGAACTGGTTTATTAATGCGGAAAAAAATCACTCTTTCACTTATACACCCGATGCCGCAAAAGCAACAGCCCTGCTGGGCAATACAGCCGATGCCTTTAACCAGGTCTGGCACCTGCCTACCGATCCGACCCCGGTTACCGGCCGTCAGATGGTGTCACTCTTTGCCCGTGAAATGCAATGCCCGGATAAAGTAATGGTGATGCCCATGTGGATGATCAGGCTGGTGGGTCTGTTTATACCTTTCATGCGGGAGATGCCTGAAATGATGTACCAGTATGACCGGGATTACCTTTTTGATTCGTCTAAATTCCGCCAGCGGTTCAATTATACACCGGTAACTTATGAAGAAGGAGTAAAGGAAATTGTTCGATCCGGGGCATAAAATAAGGAAGCTGTCCCGGTTATCTGTCACAGATAGCGAACTACTTTGACAGGCCACCGGGGCAGCTTCCAATAATTTTCAAGTGTACGGCTTAATTAATCAGATGATCACCACGCTGTTCACTCCCCCGTAAACATTGGGCGCCTGGCTGTCTGCTTCAGGATCATTGATCCATTCAGTCTCATTCACCAGGTATTTAAATTCGTGTGTGGAATCTTTGGGCAGGTTGACATCGGCACTGAAACTACCGTCTTTTTTACGGCTCATGAATACTGATTCCTCCCAGTTGCTGTTCAGCCCGAGAATTTCAATTGTTTCTGCGTTTTCTGCCTGAAAGGAGAATTTTACTTTGCAATAATCTTTTGTCTTGTAATAGGTCTTAGTTACCATTTGCCGGTTTTTAGGTTTTAAAATAATACATAACTCATTGGCAAACAGCAATCGGGGAGAGTTCAAGAGGTACAAGTATCCTGACTTAATACCAGGAGCTGAAAAAGGTAACCCGGGGAAAGGAAGGGGATAGCTAACAGGTTATCCACCGCAAACGGTATAGGTTTTTGAAGGGATACAATTTTCCGGCAAATCAATCGTTGTAAGGGTAATCCGATCTCTGTAAAAAACCAATATCCGTCTGTATGAATTACCTGAACTTCAATGACCAGGCATTTATTGCCGAGTCCTTCAACATGGATGAAGATTTTACATTCCAGTCAGCCAGGCTGGCCTTCTTCAAAATTAATTCCTATAAATTATCGCTGATCAATGCGTCCTTCTGCGTCACCCGTGACGAACTGAAGAACAGTATCTGCAGCAGTTTATTGAATTATACAAGCCCTGATATGGTATTGCTGTCGACGGGCTTTTTTGACCAGGAAATGGATAATTAACCGTCATAACTCTGCGGGGATTGGATACCCTGCGATTTCATACGCCTGCGAACCGGGCCGGGAAGCTGTCTCTGTAAATGAGATGGCTTTTTTTAATTGTGGGAACTGATCAAAAACAGATCGGGTTATTAGTTGTTAGTTTGTAGTTAGTCAGGAGGTCGTACTTTGCACTTTCTCACATTCCAGGTTTTGGGACTGAGAATGAAAATGTACTTCCTTCTCCCGGCTCACTTTCAATATAGAGTTGTCCGCCGTTACGCACCAGGAATTCCTTGCAGAGCATCAGCCCCAGGCCGGTGCCTGATTCACTGGCGGTACCTTTTGTAGTGAAGTAATCATTGTTACGGATACGCATCAGGGCTTCATGACTCATTCCCATTCCGCTGTCCTGTACATAAATTTCCAGGAATGTGGGATGTTCATGCACACCAATACAGATCTTCCCTTTTTCCGGGGTGAATTTGATGGCATTGGATAACAGGTTCCGGAGTACCAGGCTCATCATATCCTTATCGCAATACCCGAATACTTTTGGTGGGGCATCATTCAGCAGGATCACGCCTTTATTGCGGGCAGGCAGCAGGAGTGCCTGGTATACTTCGTTGATGGAATCTTCAATATCCACTACTTCCGGATTTACGGTATGGGCCTGCATCTGGGCCTTCGCCCACTGGAGCAGGTTTTCCATCAGCCCTACTGCATAATTCATATCATTGAGGACTTCGGGGATATTGTTCTTCAGTTCTTCGGCAGACAGTTTCTGCTCATGTGCTTCTTTAAACAGGTTCCTGATCGCATACATAGGCGCTTTCAGATCATGGGAGATAATGCTGAATAATTTGGTCTTGACCGTGTTCAGTTCGGTCAGTTGTACAGCCTGTTGTTTCAGCAATGTCGCGCTTTCTTCCAGTTTGCGGCTCTGTTTCTGGATCTGGGTGTTTTTATCTTCCAGTATCGTGTTCTTGGTCAGTATCCTTCCCTGGTAGATGCTGTTTTCTTTTTTGATCAGGAATAATCCATAGAATATAAAAAGTAATGAAATACCCTGGTTCATGAGGTAGAGCCCGTTACTGATTTCGCGGAGTTCAAATGGCTGGTGCCGGATAACCACGGCCAGTAAAAAATAACTGACCATGGAAAAACTCAGTGAGAAAATAATATTGCCCAGAGAATTGAGGAAAAAAACAGCCAGGATTCCAAACAGGATAAAAGAGAGACTGATACCTGGATTGAATCCGTAGAGATACACCACGCAGGTAAAGAAAGGGTAGAGGATAAAATAGGCCACCAGCGCCATATCCTGTTTCTTTTCATGATTCAGAAACAGTACCAGTAAACTTACACAGGCCGGCAGGCAGGCCACCAGCCATACAGCTACGGGTAAGCTGGTACCCATCAATAATCCGGTAACCGGAAAAAGCAGCCCGATCAGCAACTGGAAAAAATTAACCTGGTTGAATATCCGCAGCTTTCGCTGTTCATATTCTTCCATGGTAGCCAGTACACCGAAGGACTGGATGAAAGAGAAAAAGGATAATAATTGTTTTTTTGAAAGAACAAACCGGCGCTCATACCGGGTTGCGGATTCTTTCTGCTGGAGTAGTGGCTGGACAGTTATTTCCATTGGTTTATCTCTTTAGGATTGGATTAACAAAATAACTGTTAATGCGAACAAATACCTAAATATCAACGAAGAACTTACTTCCGAATCGTAGTTCTACGTATCCCTCCTTGCGGAAAACTGCATAAGCAAAACTGGGTATAACTAACCAACGAAGAGAAAATGAAGGGAAACGGCCATCCGTGGACAAAATGGATCACGTGTCGCCTGACCGGCAGAAACAGGTAATTCATCTGTACACCAGCAATCCCGGCTAAACTATCACCG
>CAZFLL010000041.1:29683-30943 GCA_964519865.1 uncultured Chitinophaga sp.
AAAAAGTATATGAAAAAGTATAGCCTGCCCTTTTTATTATTGGTAGCCCTGTTTATTTCCTGCCGGAAAACGACAACCCCGGCCAATATTGATTGCAGTACAGCGAAGTCTTTTGCCACCGATGTACTGCCGGTGGTTTTGACAACCTGTTCCTACAACAGTTCATGCCATGCCTCCGGAAGTACGAAGGGGCCCGGGGCACTGGTGAATTACAGCCAGGCTTATAGTAACCGAAGCAGTATCCGTAGTGCAGTGGTGAATGGATCGATGCCCGAAAATGCCACCCTTACCGATACCCAGCTGAACGCCATCGTCTGCTGGATCGATTCCGGCGCAGCGGATAACTGATTTCCGGTGTTTTAGCTGTATAAGGGGCGGACAGTGTTGACAACCGGAATGGAAAAACAACAATGCTTTTCCTAACTTTGCGCAGACTTCAACCCAATGGCAGAACATTCTCATCAACTGGCAGCAATCCTGTTTGCCGATATCGTCGGTTATACTGCAATGATGCAGGAAAACGAAGAGATCGCTGTGGAAAAAGTAAACCGTTTCAGGGAATCGGTGGAAATTATCGCAGAAGAACTGAACGGAAAGATCATCCAGTATTACGGCGATGGCTCATTACTCCTTTTTCAAAGTTCCACGGAAGCAGCTGAGTTTGCCAAATTACTCCAGGAAGACCTGCAGAATGACCCGAGGATCCCTGTCCGTATCGGTATCCACATGGGCGATGTGCTGATCCATAGCGGTAATATATTTGGCGATGTGGTCAATATTGCCGCCCGTATCCAGGCCCTGGCTCCTGTCGGGGGTGTTTACATTTCCGAAATGGTTTACCGGAATATTGCCAATAAAAAAGAACTGGAAGCGGTATTTGTCCGGGAAGAAAAACTTAAAAATGTAAAAAGTACGGTCAGGATATACCAGTTGCTGACAGAAGGGGGTGAAGTGATCGTACAGCCTGCAAATATGCCGGATGCACCTCCGGCTGCATCAGGACCCAGTAATATCGCCGTTTTACCATTTGCCAATTTGAGCAGCGACCCCCAGCAGGATTATTTCAGCGACGGTCTGACCGAAGATATCATTACCCAGTTGTCCAAGATCCGTGCTTATAAAGTTATCTCCAGGACTTCGGTAATGCAGTACAAGCATTCACCTAAAACTGTAAAAGAAATTGGTAAAGAGCTGGGTGTCACACTGATACTTGAAGGAAGTGTGCAGCGGCACGGGGAGCAGGTCCGGATCACAGCCCAG
>CAZFLL010000042.1:0-7429 GCA_964519865.1 uncultured Chitinophaga sp.
AGGCCTGAACGAAGTTGTAACAGAACGATAATCCGTGCCCCTTTTGTACTTCAGAGGTTTTCCTGTAACTTAGGAAAACCTCTTTTTATATGCGCTGGAGAAAATTTAATGGAGATCCCATTGAACTGCCGATCAAAGATGCAGTAGAAACGGCCATCAAACGGGAAACAGCAAAAGGGTGCCGGCTGAAAGTCTGCATTGGTACCGATTCACAGGTAAAAGGAAAGGAAACAGAATTTGCCACGGTGATTGTCTTCCTGCGGGAAGGACAGGGTGGATTTATGTTTATCCACAACGAAAAGACCAGGCAATCTTTTACCATTAAAGAACGGATGCTGACCGAAGTGGCCAAGAGTATCGAGATCGCCTATGAACTCTGCCACCTGTTTACCCTGTACGATGTGGACATGGAAGTACATGCAGACATCAACACCAACCCGCAATTCAAGAGCAATGATGCGCTCAAGGAAGCCATGGGGTATATCCTGGGTATGGGGTTTGCATTTAAAGCCAAACCGGAGGCATTTGCCAGCAGCAGTTGTGCCAACAAAGTGGTGAACTGACCGCCCGGTGCCCGGTATTTGCAACGGGTAATCCCGTTGATGACCTTCTCACCTCCTGAATGTTTAAAACAGGGCATTGCTGTCCCTGGATTGAATTCCTGCTAAAACGGTTTATTGAATTTTTGAAGTAGCCTGAACGGGCTGGCCGGCTATGGGTGCCGGTGTATGCTTGTTGTTCGTGTTATTGGTCTGCAGGATCCATGAACCGGTGTATACTTTTTCCATGGCGCGGGATTGTTCCTGGGCCAGGGAAAAGGTGGCCAATACCAGGATAAATAGAAGAATAACAATATTTCGCTCTGAAAAGTAACGTTTCATGGTAAGGGATAAAGCTGATGCAAATTACATTTTTTATTCTGATTCTGCCAGCCCGGGTTCAGAGCCGTTTAAAGCTTTTGTTCAGTTGTTCAATATAGGCCAGTATCTCCTTCCGGCCAGCACGGGTGGTGGCAGAGGTCAGGTAATATGGAGGCGGCTCTTCCCAGTTATCCGATAATGCATCCAGGAACTCCTTACAATGCCTGAGGGTGGCCCCTGGTTTATTCTTGTCTGTTTTGGTAAAAGCCAGTACAAATGGTATCTGCCATTCCCCCAGCTGGTTGATAAACTCCAGGTCAATGGCCTGCGGGGAATGACGACTGTCGATCAATACAAACAAACAAACCAGGTTCTCCCTTTTCCGGATATAGGATTCGATCATATTGCCCCAGTTATTCCGGGCTTTCTGAGACACTTTGGCATAACCATAGCCGGGCAAATCCACAATATTCCATTTCTTTTTATCCGAAGAAACAATATCGAAGTGGTTGATCAGCTGGGTTTTACCAGGTGTGGCTGAGGTTTTTGCCAGTTTCACCTGGTTGGTCAGCATATTGATCAGGGAGGACTTCCCCACATTACTGCGGCCAATAAAAGCATACTCGGGCTTTTCAGCCGGGGGGCATTGCTTATAAGTGGCACTGCTGATTACATATTTGGCGGAAGTGATTTCCATGGGGCAAAGGTAGAGGTTTAAAGGGTTTGAGGTTTAGGCGTTTAGTCGTTTAGACGTTTAGAGGTTTAATTGTTTATAAGACACAGCTCTAAGAAAACCCTAAACGACTAAACGACTAAACAGCTAAACTCTCTACCTTTGCCCCCCATGTCAACTCCCCTCCCGCACGATACAATTACGCCTTTCAAAGACTCTGAAAAGACGAAAAAAGAGCAGGTAGCCGATATGTTTAACCGGATTGCGGGCCGGTATGACCTGATGAACCGGTTTTTATCGGCCACGATTGATATCAGCTGGCGGAAAAAAGCCATAAAAAAACTCAAAAAAGATAATCCCAGGCATATCCTGGATGTAGCCACAGGGACGGCTGATATGGCCCTGATGGCCTATTCTATTTTGAAACCCGACCAGGTAACCGGGATCGATATTTCAGAGGGAATGCTGGAGCTGGGTCGGAAAAAGATTGAAAAAGAAGGACTTGGAGATAAAATCCAGTTACATACCGGGGATGCTGAGACAATAAAATTCGCTGATAATACGTTTGATGCCGTGATGGTGGCATTTGGAGTACGGAACTTTGAAAACCTCGAGAAAGGCCTGTCAGAGATAAAACGGGTATTAAAACCCGGTGGACAGTTGATTGTGCTGGAATTTTCAAAACCCCGCCGCAAAGCGGTCAAAGGTTTGTACAACCTGTATATGGGAATCATTGCTCCCCAGGTAGCCCGCTGGTTCAAACAAAATAAAGAGGCCTACGAATACCTCAATGAATCAGCTAATGCTTTTCCGGACCGCCATTTATTTTCTGACATTTTAAAAAAAGTGGGCTACTCTGAAACAGAGTTTCAGCCGCTGACCTTTGGCATATGTTGCATTTACTCCGGAAGAAAAGTATAGGCAGATTCCTGATCGGATCCGTTATCATCAACGGTTTGTTACTTCTGTCCTCTCCCGCCAACGCCCAGTTTGGCAAAGCGGAGATCAACATGTTTGATCACGATACCAAACCTTATTATTTCGGTATAACAATCGGGATAAATCTGGCCCGCTTTCAGACTGAATGGCATAAGCACTTTTTAGAATCAGACAGTATATATGTTGGTGAACCCACCAATTCAGGGGGCTTAACCCTGGGCTTATCCGCTACCGGAAGGATCTCAGACCGTTTCCAGGTCAGGTTCAACCCGCAGCTCATGTTTATTGAACGCAATATCTTTTACAAACTCAAATACCCGGATTTTGACGGGAATATGGAAGTCACTAAAAAAGTGGAATCGGTTATTATGTCCTTCCCTTTACAGGTTAAATTCCAGAGTGACCGGATTGGCAATTTCAGGGTCTATACCCTGGCGGGTTTTAAGGCAGATATTGATATGGCCAGTAATGCCCGCGCTAAAAAAGCGGAAGAACTGGTTAAGATCCAGAAATATGATTTTGGCCCTGAATTCGGTATTGGCTTCAATTTTTTCTTCCCCAGTTTTATCTTCTCCCCGGAGATCAAAATCAGCAATGGCCTCCGGAACATTCATGCCCGGGATGAGAACCTGCGGTTCTCCAGCATGTTTGATAAAATACAATCAAGGATGATCGTCTTTTCCATCCACCTGGAAGGATAACCGGTATCCGGCCAGGCACCACCGTCAGTTATTTCCTGAGCGTACCTGGATTTTAGAATTGAAAATCGCCTACCCATTCCCGTTATTCTCTTTATGAAGGAATAATACGGTCATCCCAGTACATAGTCTATGTGATTTTTGATATGTCGGCCACTCTCGGCCCAGTTATATCTTTCCCAGAACAACTGGTGCCCGTTCTCCCCGAATTGGTTACACAAACCAGGCGAATCAAGCAACCGGATAATTTTTTCAGCCAGCTGATCGGCCTGATCAGGTTCCACCAAGAAACCGTTTTGACCGTCCTGGATAAAGTCTGGTATTGCCCCGATATTCGAAGCAACGACTGGTAATTTATGCGCCATGGCTTCGAGCATTACCACGCCAAATGGCTCAATCCTTGTAGGAAAACAGAACAGGGATGCTTTTTCAAAAAAGGTTTTTACTTTTTCAGGAGGCAGCCATCCTTTTACCGCAACCCCGGGAATAAACACCCTTGGTCCGCAACCCACAATAGTAAGTGTCGCATCCGGATGTACAACCCTGACTTTTTGAAAGGCTTCCACAAGAGCCGGTCCTCCTTTTCGCTCCCAGTCAACCCCGGTGAAAAGTATATTTTTTGCTGCATAACGCTGCTCATTATATTGTTCATCCCTGTACGCCGTAACATTGGCCCCGCAATACACTTTTTTTACCTTCTCCGGGTCGCAGGTATAATCATTGCAAACGGATGAGGCAATATTTGTGCTCATGGTAAAAACAAGAGCCGCATGCTGATAAATTTCTTTTTCACACCTGACCCATGAACGGGCATATAAACGGGAAGGATCAAAAGCCGGATAACCCAGGTTGGCCAAATGGGTATGATCTGTGTAAACAAAATGAGGGGTGCCTGGTAAACTCAGGTCATAAAGCGATTGTGTCTGAAAAGTAAACCGGTAGTTTTTGCCTGCCTGTTTTTTTCTCAGTACGGAGCGGATCTTCCTGAAATAATAAGGTGTTCTCCGGACTGCATCGGAGAATGTTTTCCGGCCGGTAATAATACTCCATCCGTACAGCCGGAAACAGGAAAATAAGGCCGCCAGGTCCCAACGGGAGATCAGCCCTTTAACATCAACGGTCTCAATTTCTGACTCGGGAAAGTGCTGCTGCAGGATATCCAGCACGCTGGCATTGATATGTGAAAAATCACCTGTTTTAAAAAACCCAATCCGGCTTTTTGCTTTCAAATTGCAGTAGTTAGTTTCACCTAATCTACTGAAAAAATAAATATGCCTGGGAAAAATATGCCAGCCACCCCTTGTTATCAGAAATCAAAGTCGCGGCGGTGCATATTCCAGCGTAAACCGAAACTGATTACAGACGTATTACCTGATACGATCGGGGCTGTTTTTGTTTCCTGTTTCCTGACCAGTGCGCTCAGTTCAAGGAAAAGATTCTCCTTCCACTCATAAGACAGCAGGAAGGAGCCGATGAAGACTGATGTCTTCCAGCCACTGCCGATATCATACCCGAAATCTCCCTGGCGGAATGGGGCGACATTGGGATAAAATATATTACTGCCGAAGCTCCGGTCGCTGCTGTCGCGACCCTGCGTATAAGCAATGAGTTTACCGGTTATCATCCATTTGGGGGCCGGCTGGTAACGGGCAATAGCGATCCACTCGCTGAAGTTAGCCCCCAGCGGATGGGCCAATGGCTGGTTATAATGGGTGTAATTGGCGACAGAATCGCGGTGTGAATAGGTAAAGGGACGCACCCGGTTATGCTCTGCCTGCAGATCCAGGTTGGGAATGCCAAATGCATCAATGTATTTAGCCCCCAGTTGAATGCCCCATTTATTCGCCCACCAGCCCCGGTTATTCTTTATCTCAGACAACAGGAATTCATCCAGCATCAGTTGCCCGTACAGCTGGATCTTATGTGGCAGGTTGGCTTTTACATCCAGTCCGGCCACCGAGTTATCAAAACTGCCATTCTGTTGTTCCACGGAGCGGTAAAAAATGATCGGGTTCAGGTAACCAAAGTCGAAACGGTTAGGTCGTCCAAACACCACTCCTTCAAACAACCCGATATTCAGCCATTTGGTCACCCCCACATCCAGGTGATGCATGGCCGCATATTTTTTCCCGATCAGGCGGTCCCCGAACCGGTTATCCGCATTATGCAGTTCCATAAAGAGGTTCTGGTAATTGAATTTCCAGATCCGGGTATTGAGTTTGAGAAAGAGATTGCTGTTGCCAAAATCACTGAGAAATAAACTGCGGTGACCATTGCCGATAAAATTGCGGTCATACCCGAAAGCCACATCAATATATTTGGTAACATTGAAAGTGATGTATCCGCGTGCATCAAAATAATCATAGCCGGTGCCTTTGAAGTTCTTGTAGAATCCAGCCCCTGGTACGGCATGACGGGCGGTTACAAAATCACGCACATAAAAAGGTACTTTCTCCTGGTTATCGGTCAGATAAGTGGCAAAGCCGATCTTATTGGCAATACGGCCGCGCAGCGTCAGGCCACGGGTATTCTGGTAAAGTGTCTCGTTGTTGTCTTTCTCCTTCGACAGGGTCAGCTGGATCACCGGATTGATCACCAGGTCAAAATCCTTTACATGTACTTCATACAGGTTGGCCGGTGAAGTATAAAAATTCTTCAGTACCGGTCTTTTTGTATTAAAAGCCGCCCGCCCTGATTCAGGCAGGTATTCCAGGTTATTCAGCAGCAGCCGTTGCAGGTTATACTGATCCACTTTCGACAATGGCTTACCGGAAGACTGTGAAAAATGATTTATTGCGGCCACCGCATTCCTGCGGTTAAAGGGTTTTGTTTTGGAATAATTGAAAAATGAGTCATTCCGCTGAATGATCTCCAGCCGGTCCAGTAATGTACCGGATTTATCGCCCTGGGGCAAATAGCTGTTTTGTGAAAATGCGGAAAATGGTAACCCGATCAGCACCAGTCTTACAAGGCTTTGTTTAAATTGCATGGGTATTGGCTTTGACTAATTATTTCAATGGACAAGATATGCAAAATTACCTGATTCGGAATATTCAGATCGTCAATGAAGGAGCGATCCGCACTGCAGACATCCTGTTGAAGAACGGGCGTATTGAACGGATCGGCGGACAGATCACTGAATCAAAAGCCGCTGTTACAGAAATCAATGGCGAAGGAAAATTTTTACTCCCTGGTTGTATTGATGACCAGGTGCATTTCCGGGAACCGGGGCTGACACACAAAGCCACCATCGCCACCGAAGCAAAGGCAGCAGTAGCCGGTGGAGTGACCAGTTTTATGGAAATGCCCAACACCATTCCCAATGCCCTGACACAGGAACTGCTGGAAGAAAAATACCAGATCGCCTCGCGGTGTTCGCTGGCCAACTACTCTTTTTTCATGGGGACTTCCAATAATAATGCAGAAGAAGTACTTAAAACCAATGAACGGAAAAAAGATATCTGTGGCATTAAGATATTTATGGGGGCCAGCACGGGCAATATGCTGGTGGATAATCCCAATACACTGGACCGGGTATTCCGTGAAGCCGAAGTGCTGATCGCCACCCATTGTGAGGATGAGTC
Source organism: uncultured Chitinophaga sp. (assembly GCA_964519865.1). Taxonomy (GTDB): domain Bacteria; phylum Bacteroidota; class Bacteroidia; order Chitinophagales; family Chitinophagaceae; genus JJ008. The sequence continues at coordinate 6,755 of CAZFLL010000042.1, forward strand.
CATCATTAAACGGAACCTGGACCGGTTGAAAGCCGAAGGCCGTGAACTGGTACCGGCTGATCACCCGGTGATCCGTGATGAGGAAGCCTGTTATGAATCCTCCCTGTATGCCATCCAGATCGCCAAAAAATACGGCACCCGTTTACATATCCTGCATATCAGTACCGAAAAGGAGTTGCAGCTTTTTACCAATATGTTTCCCCTGAAGGATAAACGGATCACCACGGAGGTCTGTGTGCATCACCTGCACTTCACCAGTGATGATTATGCCCGGCTGGGCAACCGGATCAAATGCAATCCGGCCATCAAAGCCCCGCATAACCGGGAGGGATTGTGGACGGCCTTGCTGGATGACCGGCTGGATATTATCGCCACCGACCACGCCCCGCATACCTGGGCCGAGAAAAATGAGCCCTACGAAAAAGCCCATGCCGGCTTACCCCTGGTGCAACACTCATTATCGCTGATGCTGCATTATCATAAACAGGGAAAAATCTCCCTTGAACGGATTGCGGAGAAAATGAGTCATGCCCCGGCCGATTGTTTCCAGGTAAAGGAAAGAGGCTATATCCGGGAAGGGTACCATGCTGACCTCGTTATTGCTGATCTGAATTCATCCTATACGGTCAGTAAGGAAAATATTCTATATAAATGCGGCTGGAGCCCGCTGGAAGG
>CAZFLL010000042.1:7529-9560 GCA_964519865.1 uncultured Chitinophaga sp.
TATGCAAATCGACAACACATCCTTCAACGACATCTCCATCTTCCATCCTGAAGAAGAATTCTCCATATTCCATAAACTGAATTTTACCCGGACAGTCGGGGGGCGTGAGTGGCTGCGGAAATTTTTCAGTGAACCACACGGCGATCTGAATAAGATCATGGGGACGCAGAAAGTGATCCGGACTTTTATGGAGCATATCCAGCACTGGCCTTCTGAAATCAGTAATGGCACGGTGCTGGTGATGGATAAATTCCTCGACTATCCACTCGACCCGATCAGTGAAGCACCGGCCTCCTTCAATAACCTGTTGTATAAATGGCTGCACAACTCCGATTATTCGATGATCAAATATTCGGTTCCCCATTTCGGTGATTTTTACCGGGGATTGCGCCAGGTAGCTGAACTGCTCACGGATCTTGATCTGCCACCCGCTATCAAACTTTATGTTGACCGGATCACCGGTTTACTGAAAGAAACTCCATTACAGAAATTATCAGAGACACAAAGAGGTCAGCGGCTCAGTGCCGGACAATATCTTTATTTTGCCTATCATCTCCGCGGGCGATATAAAAGCAGCACCCTTGAACTGATCGATATTTTCAGCCGGCTGGATGCCTGGTATTCGATGGCCGTGGCGGTAAAAACGTATAAGCTCAGTTTTCCCGAGTTTGTGGAACAGGCAAATCCCCTCGTGGATGCCAAAGGACTTTATCATATTTTATTACCAAAGCCGGTGGCCTATGATCTGCATATGAGTCCCGAACATAATTTCCTGTTCCTCACCGGGGCCAATATGGCCGGCAAAAGCACCCTGATCAAGTCTGTGGGCGCTGCTGTATTCCTGGCACATATCGGTATGGGTGTACCCGCGGAACAGATGAAACTTACGTTGTTTGACGGGTTGCTGAGTAATATCAATGTGGTGGACAATATTGCCAGGGGCGAAAGTTTTTTCTTTAACGAGGTACAGCGGATTAAAAACACGATTGAAAAAATAAACAATGGTAAAAAATGGCTGGTACTGATCGATGAACTGTTCAAAGGTACCAATGTGCAGGATGCCATGAAATGTTCCCTGACCGTCATCAAGGGCCTCATCAAAATCAAAAATTCCCTCTTTATACTCTCCACCCACCTGTACGAAATCGGGGAGGAATTAAAACCCTATCCCAATATTTCCTTCCGGTATTTTGAGACCGATGTCACGGATGACCAGCTTTCCTTCAGTTACCAGCTGAGGGAAGGGATCAGTAACGACCGGATCGGGTACGTGATCCTGAAACGGGAAAAAGTGGTGGAGATGCTGGAGAAATTATAGGGGCCAATTAACAGTCTTTCATTATGCCCGGGCCGATTAATTTTCTATATTGTGTCCCGTATGAAATTAACCCTGACGTCCCTGTTTGCCCTGTGCTTTTCGTTTACACTTACTGCCCAGTCAAAGACAGATATCCTGCATTACCAGTTCAGTATCGAACTGAGTGATCTCCATGATACCATTTATGGAAATACGGTTATACAGTTGGTGGCGAAAGCCCCTGGTAAATCAGTTGAACTGGACCTGGCTGGTTTATCCACTAACGGGAAAGGAATGATCGTTACCAGTGCCCTCCTGCCCTACCGGGAAAACCATAATGACAATGGCCCTAAAAGTCAGTTTACCCAAAAACAGAATAAAGTAAAAGTAGAGGCCCTCGACGCTTTTGCTGCCGGGGACACCCTTGAATTGAATATTAAATACAAAGGCATACCGGGCGACGGCTTGATCATTTCCAAAAACATGTATGGCAAACGAACTTTCTTTGCCGACAACTGGCCCAACCGGGCCCATTACTGGATCCCTTGCGTGGATGAGCCGGGCGATAAAGCCACGGTCGATTTTTTAGTGACGGCACCGGGGCATTACCAGGTTGTTTCCAATGGAATCCAGATCGAGGAAACCAATTTAACCGGGGATAAAAAATTCACGCATTGGCGGGAGGAGGTACCCTTACCCAGCAAGGTGATGGTGATCGGTGTGGCTGATTTTGC
>CAZFLL010000042.1:9660-30306 GCA_964519865.1 uncultured Chitinophaga sp.
GAAAAAAGTTTTGCGCATCTCTGGTTAAGCGAGGGTTTCGCCACTTATATGACCCATATTTACCTGGAATCAAAATACGGGACTGACAGCCTCAACAACAGAATGAAGGAAGACAGGGAAAGCATCCTGAGTTTTGTAAAGGACAGTAAACGTCCGGTGGTGGATAGTACGCCAAATTATAAAAGCCTGCTAAACGCCAACAGTTACCAGAAAGGCGGCTGGGTCTTACATATGCTTCGACGGGAACTCGGGGATTCTGCATTTAAAGAAAGTATCCGCAGCTATTATGCACAGTATCGGGGCCGTAATGCAGAAACAAAGGACCTGCAACAGGTTTTTGAAAAAGTATCCGGACGGAACCTGGTGACTTTCTTCAGGCAATGGTTGTTCCAGGGAGTGAATCCGAAATTAAAGATCAGCTGGACACAGGATATGCGGACGGATGAACTGATCGTCACCATTGAGCAGGTACAGGCCGGAATACCTTTTGAACTCCCCCTGGAAATGGAACTTCAGTTTGAGGGAAACATAAAAGAAACAAGACGATTTGATATCAGTAAACAATCCCATAGTTTCCTGTTCACCGGCAAAACAAAACTTTTACAGATCAGACCTGATCCTTTCACCAGCCTGTTGGCTGAATTCAACGTAATTAAAGGGAAATAAAACATTTTTCCCGGGGAAAACACATGGCTTCCCTCCATCCGGGCATTTCATTATTCTCTACCTTCCCTTCATGCTGATCAAAACTTTTGGCAGTGCCGTTTACGGCGTGGAAGCCACTACCATTACCATTGAGGTCAACTGGATTCACAACCAGGGAAAGGATCCCATGATCGTGGGACTACCGGATAATGCAGTGAAGGAAAGCCTGCAACGGATCGAGAGTACCTTTAAAACAAATGAGTATGATTTCCCCCGCACCAAAGTGGTGGTGAATATGGCGCCTGCAGACCTGCGGAAAAGCGGTACCGCTTTTGATCTTCCCATTGCGCTGGGTATCCTCGGGGCTTCCGAACAACTGGTCAATCCTGATTCCCTTGCTCACTATGTGATCATGGGTGAATTAGCTCTTGATGGAGCCATCCGCCCGATCAAGGGTGCACTCCCGATTGCGATACAGGCCCGCAAGGAAGGATTTAAAGGGCTGATCGTTCCATCGGTCAATGCAAAAGAAGCGGGAATGGTGAACCAGTTGCAGGTATATGGAGTGAGTCATATCAACGAGGTCATTGAATTTTTCGGCAATGGCGAACAGGGACTTGAGCCCGTGGTGATCAATACCCGGGAAGAATTCTTTCATTCACAATATGATTTTGAAATTGATTTCTCTGAAGTTAAAGGGCAGGAGAATATTAAACGGGCCCTGGAGATCGCGGCTGCGGGCGGACATAATGCCATACTGATTGGCCCGCCCGGAGCCGGCAAAACCATGCTCGCTAAACGGCTACCCACCATATTACCTCCCTTAACCCTGCAGGAAGCGTTGGAAACAACCAAGATACATTCAGTCGCCGGCAAGTTACCGGAAAACTCCACGCTTGTTTCCAGGCGGCCTTTCAGAAGTCCTCATCATACGATCTCGGATGTGGCCCTCGTAGGCGGGGGTGGCATACCCCAACCCGGGGAAATATCGCTGGCCCATAACGGGGTGTTGTTCCTGGATGAATTACCCGAATTTAAAAGAACCGTTCTGGAAGTAATGCGTCAGCCCATGGAAGAAAGAAGGGTTACGATATCGAGGGCTAAAGTGGCCGTGGACTTTCCGGCTTCCTTTATGCTGATGGCATCGATGAACCCATGTCCCTGCGGTTATTATAATCATCCAGATCGTGAATGCAGTTGTGGACCGGGTATGGTGCAGAAATATTTGAATAAGATCTCCGGGCCGTTGCTCGACCGGATCGATCTGCATGTGGAAGTGACGCCTGTTGCATTCAATGAGCTATCCGGTATTAAGCCTGCGGAGAGTTCATCGGTTATCCGGGAAAGGGTGATCAAAGCCAGGGATATACAAGCCGAACGGTATAAGGAAAATCAAGGAGTGTACTGTAATGCACAGATGAGCAGTAAAATGCTGAAAGAAATCTGTGTGATCAATACTGCCGGGGCCAGCCTGCTGAAAGTCGCTATGCAAAAACTGAATCTCTCGGCCCGTGCTTATGACCGCATTTTAAAAGTAAGCCGTACGATTGCTGATCTGTCCGACAGCCCCGACATAAAACCCGAACACCTGGCCGAAGCCATTCATTACCGGAGTCTTGACCGGGAAGGTTGGGGAGGGTGAATTAAACCTCTACGTTATTTTACTTCAAATCCCTTGCGTTGTGCACGGCTCAACATGGCCGTGGCTTCCGGATCGTTCAGGAATTGTTCCTTCTCAGGACTCCAGTGTAATTTTCTTTTCAGTTTCATGGAAATATGGTGCAGTAAACAGGCCGTACAGGAGCGGTGTGCTTCTTCCACCGGTGCAATGGTTGGTTTATTATCCCGTATGGCTTCCAGCCAGTTACCATGATGATCCGTGCTTACTGTAAAATGAAATTCATTCTCTCCAATAACTGAAGTGAGTAACCGGGGATCACTGGCGTCGAGTTTCTTTGCCTGTTCACCCGGCTTGGTGGGATCACTGCTGGTGGCCTGGTAATCACCGCGGGATACGAATATCCATCCTTTCGTGCCTTCAAACTTTATTCCATTGGGAAATTCATTACTAACGGTCATGATTACCCCGTTTTTATAACGGGCCCCTGTCCTGAAAATACCATGCACATCCCAGAGTCCGCCGGTATTGAATTCCACTTTATCGCACCAGATTTCCACGGGTCCGCTGCGTTCCATGGCCATTCCCCAATGAGCACTGTCAATGTGGTGTGAGCCCCACCCGGTAATCATACCCGCACCAAACTGTTCACAGCGGAGCCAGCCCGGACGACCATAATCCTTTTGCGGGTGTACCCTTTCTTCTGTATAGTACACTTCCGGGGTGGATCCCAGCCAGCTATTGTAATCCAGTGTAACCGGTACCGGCATCTCCGTTTTATTGCCGCCAGGAGGGTCACCAGGAAGTCCTACAAAAACATTTTTCAACTCCCCGATCCGGCCATTACGGACCAGTTCGGCCGCATACCTGAATTGCTCGGTGCTCCGTTGCTGGCTGCCGATCTGGAATTTAATATCCGTTTGCTGAATAACATCTGCCATCACCCTGCCCTCTGCAATAGTGAGAGCGGCCGGCTTTTGCATATAAATATGCTTGCCGGCACGTGCGGCAGCCACCCCAATCATGGCATGTGAGTGGTCGGGTGTGCTGATCAATACTGCATCGACCTCTTTGTTCAGCAACAGTTCGTGGTAATCCGTATATACTTTCACCCCGTCATAAGGCTTTCCATCGCGTTTTGTATAATATTCATTGACCAGTAGTTTGCCATCTGCTGCCCGGCGGCTGTCCACATCACAAACGGCCATCAGCTGGGCAAACCCGTGTTTCCAAACTCCCGGCATATCATGTCCCCTGGAAATACGGCCTACACCAATTGCGGCCACATTGATCCGGTTGCTGGGTGCATATTTCCCCAACACCGAGGCCGGTACAATGGAAGGAAAACCAAGCGCGAGTCCTGTTCCCAATGCTGCTTTGACCGATTTGTTCAGGAATTTCCTCCGGTTTATCGGCTGCCCGCTTTTTTCAGCTGCAAATGGCACTTTTCCATTTTTACTTTTCATTATACGCTATTTTTTCAACTGCAGGGTGACCGCTTTTTGCTGCGCTTTCAAGGCCAGTTCTGTTGCGAGGAAACAATGTGCCTGCGACATGGCGGTTTCTGTCCTGTTCAGTACATCATCCACAAACAAGGGGCCGAAAGGCAGTATTTCATTATTGCAATCCATGTGCAGCATTTCCTTTTTATTCACGAGGTATAAATGATTACCGCCTTTGTTGCCCGATAAAATGTCGGTATTTTTCCGTACTTCAATATACCCTTCCGTGCCCAGTATGGTTAATCGTCCATCCCCCCAGCTGTCCAGTCCATCGGGGGTAAACCAATCCACCCTGATATAACCCAGGCCTCCGTTTCCTCTCAGCATAACATCTCCAAAATCTTCAAAAAGCGGCTTATCCGGATGATGCAGATTCCCTACCTGTGAGGAAACCACTTCTGCTTCCGTGGAGCCGGTGAAATACAGGTACTGATCAAACTGGTGAGAACCGATATCAGTTAATATGCCACCAAACCGCTTTTTGTCCCAGAACCAATCCGGTCGCACAGCCAGCCCGGTTTTCCCGATACTATTATTGATCCGGTGCGGGGCCAGGTTGATCGTTTGTATTACCTGGCCTATAGCTCCTGCCTTTACCAGCTGGCTGGCTTTTTCCGTGCCTTTATTCTCCAGCCGTTCACTATACATAATGGAGTAAATCCGTTTGGTTTCTTTCTGTACTCTTTTTACTTCGGCCAGTTGTTTTAAACTGATAATACCGGGTTTATCCGTTAAATAGTCCTTGCCATGTTGCATGGCACGGATGCCCAACGGGGCCCGTTCATCCGGGATACCTGAGCTTAAGATTAAATGAATAGCAGGGTCTTGTAATATTTCGTCTTCATTTTTTGCCTGCCTGGCTTCTGGATAGGTTTTCAAAAAAGCTGAAGCCAGGTCCGCTTCTTTTGCATATAAGGCCACCAGTTCCCCACCGCCTCTTTTTATCGCTTCTGTCATTCCATAAATATGCGGATGATTGATATTGATTACAGCGAATTTGATCTTAGCGGGAGTGATCACAGGCGCTTCTGTAAATGACGGCCCGATTTCGGTAAAATGACCGGCCATTGGTGAAAGCATCATTATACCAGATGCTTTCGTGACCTTTTCTAAAAACTGTCTTCTGTTTGCCTTCCTGGTGCGCATACTATAAATATTTATGGTTGTGGTGGTATGAATTTGAGTTTAAGAATAGTCCGGGTGTAAAATAAATTTAACCAATTTTGACTGAATAGCTATCCGGGTGTTCCCCGGTTTTCGCAGCTGGTATTTCAGGTAAAATACAGCCGAACACCTGTTTGACCTGGGCAGCCGGGTGGCTAAATGGCTAAAAAGGAAGAAAATTCAGGCATCCGCCTGTTAACTTGGCATATTTCCCGAACTTGTACGATGTTTGTACATTGAACCTGCATCTGATTTTTTCGCCTCAACCTCTATTATGAAGATATTATACAAATACCTCAGGCCATATAAATGGCTGGTGGGCCTGGTTTTATTATTAGCTGCCATTAATATTGGATTTTCCCTGGTGGACCCGATCATATTCGGGCGGCTGATCAACCTGGCCACATATCACCAGAATAAAGAAGCATTCAGCTGGCATGCCTTCCTTTTCTTCAACGATAGTATAACGGAAGAAGTTGTGAAAGTAAAACCCGGCGGTATTGTGGAGAAAGTGATGGAAACCCGGCATTATTACGGGGTGGCCTGGTTACTCCTGGCTTCTATAACAGTGGCCATGATCAGCCGGATCGCCAAAGCCTTCCAGGATTATTTCCTCAACCTGATCACCCAGAAATTCGGGGCCACCGTATTTACCGAAGGGTTGCAGCACGCGATGAAACTCCCCTACCAGGAATTTGAAGATGCACGGAGTGGTGAAACACTGAGTGTATTACAAAAAGTCAGGCTGGATACAGAAAAATTCGTTTCCTCGTTTATCAATGTGTTGTTCCCGGTCATTGTCGGAATTTTCTTTGTGGCCGTATATGCCACCACGATCCACTGGAGCCTTCCGCTGGTTTACTTCGGGGGTATTTTCCTGCTGACCATTATATCCAACCTGCTCAGTAAAAAAGTAAAAACGATCCAGAAGAAAATTGTGGGTCAAACCACTGCCCTGGCCGGGGCCACCACTGAATCGCTTCGGAATATTGAACTCGTAAAAAGTCTTGGACTCACCCAGCAGGAAGTATCCCGCCTGAATAAAAACACCTTCAAGATTCTCGGGCTCGAGCTCACTAAGGTAAAGCGTATCCGCAGTATCAGTTTTATCCAGGGAACTTTTGTCAATACCCTGCGCCAGATCATCCTTTTCCTGCTGATGTTGTTTATTTACAGGGGTAGAATGGATGCCGGCCAGATCGTAACCATGCAGATCTTCTCTTTCTTTGTATTCGGTCCCTTGCAGGAAATCGGCAATATCATTCTTACCTACCGGGAAGCCCAGGCTTCACTGGATAATTTTGCCAACCTGATGAAGAAATCACCAGAACCCAGTGCGGCGAACCCCAGTCACCTGGGACGGATTGAAACCCTTGAGTTCGACCATGTGGCATTCAAGCACCAGACTGCTGCGCAAAATGCCATCAATGATATCAGCTTTTCAGCCAGGACCGGAGAGACCATTGCCTTTGTAGGGCCTTCCGGTTCGGGCAAAACCACCCTGATGAAATTACTGGTGGGACTTTACCGGCCACAGCAGGGAAAGATCCTGTACAATGGTATGGATGAAAACAGTATCGACTTTGAGGACCTGCGTAACCAGATTGGTTTTGTTACCCAGGATACCCAGTTATTCTCCGGTTCCATCCGGGAGAATTTATTGTTCGTTAATCCTTCCGCCACGGAAGAAGACCTGGAAGATGTGTTAAGAAAAGCCTCCTGCCAGAATTTATTATCACGTGCGGAGAAAGGACTGGACACCATGATCGGGGAAGGCGGATTGAAATTATCAGGTGGTGAAAAACAACGGCTGTCCATTGCGCGGGCTTTGTTACGCAAACCAAAATTATTATTATTTGATGAAGCCACTTCCGCACTGGATTCGCTGACCGAGGAAGAGATCACGGATACGATCCGGGAAATTTCAAAAGAAGGACAGCAGGTAACCATCCTGATCGCCCACCGGCTGAGTACGATTATGCATGCGGATCGCATCTATGTACTGGAGAAAGGGGATGTGGTGGAAACAGGCAATCATGAATTACTGCTTGCTGAAAAAGGATTATATTACGCTATGTGGCGGCAGCAGATCGGGGAACGGAAGACCAGGGCTGCCCTTGTATAAAATGTTTGTATGGGATTTTTCTCCTTCTTCGGAAACGGCTCCTTAAAAAAAGCGTTAAGGCAGGGTGCCGTGATCATCGATGTACGTTCAGCCAGTGAATATGACCGGGGCCGCATACCGGGCTCATTAAATATTCCCGTAGACCGGATTTCAGTCAGCTTGCCCCGCATAAAACACCTGGACAAACCCGTAATTGTATGCTGTGCCAGTGGCCACCGGAGCCGTATAGCGGCCAATACGCTGAAAGCTGCAGGACTAAAGGAAGTATACAACGGGGGGAGCTGGGAGAAGGTACTCCGCCTGATTGAATCGCTCTGATCAGGGATTCACTTTTACTTTTAATGTGCGGCTGACACCATTGAGCCCGTGATCTTCGTAAAACACGCTCACTGTAAAATCAGTAGCCGCCGTTACCGTGGCAATTGCTGCCACACTGAAATTATACGACAATACTCCATGAATTTCATAAAGCTGCTCCTTTAAAATTTCACCCGTGGCATCATTGGTAATCCGGATACTGCCACGATATAAACCAAGATCATCCGTAATTGTTCCTGAAACACTGATGGAAGAACCATTGCTGTAAACCTGGTTACTCACAGGAGTGATAACCGTAAGTACCGGCCGGGTGGTATCATTATCCGTCACAATATGCGGACCACCGGAACCGTCATCTGTACTGCTGCCCCCTTTTGAGCAGGCCATCAGCAGACCTGTCAGTAACAGCAGCCATATGATGGAACCATTTATTTTCCGCATAGATCAAATATATTATTTTAATTTTCTTTATTCCCGGAGATAATATCCGTAAAAATATTCCCTTTTTCGAGCTCTTCAATATCACTCAGTTCCAGTTCAATAGCCTTGGTGCTTTGAATAATCTCGGCCAGGGAAATAAAAAGAGAGGCCAGCAGGCTAAGCAGGGCCACCGCAAAAATGAACTCAGCCACAGCTGCCGCACCGCGGTAAAGACTATACATACATCCCACACAACCCAGGAAACTGAAAACTCCCAGTCCCTGCATATACCGGATCAGGTTGATCCTGCGCCGCAGGTTCTTGATCTGCCAGAGGATGATTTTCCGTTGATGTGTCTCCTTGAATTCGTCGTGCTGGGACCTTGTGTCTATATACTCATCGTGTAATTTGCGTACCAGGTTGGCCAGGGCCAGGAAACGATTGGTATAAGCCAGCAATAAGAGGGAGATAGCCGGGAATAATAAGGCGGGGGTGGTCAGGGTGATTTCCATAGGCTAAAGGTCGGGAAATCCAAACAGAGGCAGGTCAAAAGTCAAAAGTAAAAAGTCAAAAACTTAAAGTGGGAAGTCATTTTCAGGTAGCCGACAGAAGGCCTCAACCCGTCAACTTCCGACGCTTAACTTCTAACTATTTAAGTTTGAATTCCAACGGCACATTCAGTTTTATCGAAAAATTCCTGCCTGCATTAAATACCCCTGTTCTTCCCGTAACCAGATTATCCGCAGTGTATTTCAGCCGGCTCAGGTGGTTCTGCCAGGCCACATCGCCGATATTCATGATACCCAGGTGCAGGCTGAAAATGGTTTTCTTTTTGCTGTTTGTAAAATCGGACCCGATTCCCGCATTCAGCAGGAAATACCCTTTTGTTGATGTTTCTGTATCAAAGCCGCTGAAGAAATTATCCTGCCTGAATGTCTTGTCGCCTTCCAGCCTGGCATAAAAATTACGCATACTTTTTCCGGCTTTCTTAATATCTGCCCGCAGCTCACTGTTCCAGCGGGGAGCCGGAATCAGGGGCAGGTTATCACTGCCGGACCTGAAACCATCCAGTAATGCATCAAAACGACCCCTTACAAATGAAAAATTATTCTCAAAATGGAGCCAGTGAATGGGATGCGGATGTATATCAATAGTAAATTCCAGGCCGCTCAGTTTTGCATTGTGCTGATTAAAGACAAAGGCAGGGATATCCTCCCCGCCGACAGTTACCAGGGAATCACCGCCAAATACTGATTCAAGTTTCCGGTAAAATATAAAATCATTAATGTGGTTATAAAAAGCGGACAGGCCAATACTAAAATGTTCATAGTCGAGATCTATCCCTCCATCCAGTTGCAGGCTGGTTTCTGATTTCAGGTCCTGCGATCCGTATTCATACCGGTTGGTTCCTTCATGAGTGCCATTACTGGCCATTTCAGCAATAGTGGGGGCCCGGAATCCACGGGCAATATTGGCTTTTACGGTTACCTGTTCAGCAGGCTCGTAACTCACACCCAGGCTGCCGGAGATGTTTGAAAAATTGCGTTTGAAGGCTTTGAATTTCTCTTCGGTCCCTTCAAAAAAAGCCCTGGAGTCCACCGAACGGTTATCGAAACGGAGACCGCCACTTACTGTCCCCTTCTTATAAAAGCGCTGGAAATAAGCAAAGGCCCCGATATCAAATAAACTATACTCCGGGATTAATACTTCCACTCCTTTATTCTGGTTCTGCTGCTGCATCCCGTTTAAACCAAAACTGGTATGCCATTCCTTCATCTCAGGGAGTTGCCATTGCAGGCTATAGTTGAATGTTTTTAAGTCAAAAAATAATTCCTTCTCTTCAGGATCTTCCGGATTCCCAAATTCCTGACGCAGGTTATTCTGGTATCCAAGGTTTAGTTTTAGCCGGCTTTTACCAAAAGCGAAATTATTATCACTGACTAATTTATAATGCTGTACACGCTGGTTGGGTATAAACAGTTTCCGGGAATCCAGTTCTTCACCAGAAGCAACATGTTGCATTACCGTACCCGCATACAGGATAAATTTACCTGTTGCATCTTCCCGGTCACCCTCAACCAGCCCGATACGCTGATCAAAACGGCTGAAAATAAGATGGCTATAACCCCACCCTTTATTGAACCCCAGGTAGCCTCCGAAATTTTTCTCATTAAACCGTGAATTCAATACAGGACCATCAAATTTGTTTTTATAATCCCCGGCTGACTTATGGGAGCCGTAAATATTCCAGTTAAACCCGTTCTTATTCCCGGATAAATCCAGGTTGTTTGCATAGAGCCTGTTATTTGACTGATAATTACTGAGAAAATTAACACGTACCGTCCCTTCCGGAGCCGGCACATTGGTGATGAAATTAATCACCCCGGCCAGGGCATCACTGCCATACATCAGGGAAGCAGGACCTTTCAGGATCTCCACTTTGCTTACACTCATCTCATCGATCTCAATACCATGCTCATCCCCCCATTGCTGTCCTTCCTGGCGGATACCATCATTCACGGTGACCAGCCGGTTGGCCCCCAATCCACGTATAATGGGCTTTGAAATCGCCGGTCCGGTGGAAATCTGGGATACACCCGGTACATGACTGAGGGCATCAATTATATTTCCTGATGTGGTTTGTAATAATGCCGCTTTTTTAACTGAAGTGATTGGTATCGGTGCTTTGCGGATACTGGTGGCTCCTGAAACACCGGTGATAATGACCCCCTGGTTCTCCACGATACGTGGTGATAAAGCGAAATCCCGCTGCATATCCGCATTGATCTCGATATGTTCCACCAGGTTGCTATATCCTGTAAAAGTGATTTCCACCACATGATGACCCGGAGGAATATTGGTGAGTACATAAAATCCGTTCACATCGCTGATTGTACCGATCTTATCATCCGTAAAATAAACATAAGCACCGGCCAGTGCTTCCCCTGTCTTACTGTCCGTGATCTTTCCGCTCATTTTCACCTTTACGGCCGTTCTTATCCTCAAATCTTCCCCGGCCGGCTGCAGGTTTTCCTGTGCCGCCAATGAAAAAAATGCCAGCAAAGCAGCGAAAAAGAAGGTTAGTTTTTGTTTCATATTTTGTAACTATGTTGCAAATATAAATTGCAACAACGTTTCATACAAATAAATTTTTTCAGCGGTTAATCTACCGGACACTAAAACTGTCACAGTAACTGTTCACAAAGAATCCTTAATTTACTGACCGGCAAACCTGTTATATGCGTAATAAAATCCTGATGTGTTCCTTATTCCTGGCTGGCGGGGGATTTTTCCTGTCCTGTAATAAAAACGACAACCCCCTGCCCGACCCTTGCCTGGGTGTAAGCTATGATATTCAGTATTTCAAGACAGAAGCTGTTGGAAGTGCCAATAATGGAACCATCAGCATTACTTCACCGGTTGGCGATACGCTCAGTTACCAGCTGAACAGTGCGGCATTCCAATCCTCCCCTAATTTCTCCAACCTGGCAGCCGGCGATTACCGCATTATCGTTAAGAACCAGAAAGGATGTACAGACACCACTACGATTACCATCTATAACTATGGACCTAAATATGCACTGGTGAAACAACTGATTGCCGGCACCGGGGGAATCGGAGGGTACTGCGGTCCCTGTCACCTGGATGGCGCTGTGAATGGCGGGAAGAATTTTGATACGGATGCCAGTATTGTAGCCAGCTGGGACCGGATTAAAGCCCGGGCTGTAGATGGCAATCCCTCTTTTATGCCACAGACCCCGAACAGTCCATTGACATTAGCTGATCGTCAGAAAATAACGGATTGGGTGAATGCGGGACACCGGCAATCAGATTAATACAAAGAACCAAAAACCAAAGATGCCAAGATGCCAAATAAAAATCAAATACCACATTCCAATTCCTTTCTAAGGAATTTTTGCAATATGTTGGAATACTACCTATTTATGTCATTGGTAAATGATTTAGGGCTTAGAAGGGGCTGTTTACTCCCGACTACAGACTCCCGACTGAATCTACCTGACTTTCAGCATCGCCCGCACCTGTTGTGTCACCCCATTCTGGAAACGCGCATAGTAAACACCCGTTGGTAAACCATCACTGTTGAAGTCCAGGGTATAAGTACCAGCTGTATAATCCCGGTCAGTCAGTACTTTGATCATTCTTCCCAATGTATCGATGATCTGGATAAACGTATGTCCGCCTGCAGTGGTAAACTTAATCGTCGTGCTGCTGGTAAACGGATTGGGTGAATTGGTAATCAGTACATCTGAAGAAGAAGAAGGTGGCGGAGGAGTGATTCCACTACAGGCACCTGCTTTTATAATGGGCAGACTTTGCAACTGGCTGTTGATATTCGGAGGGAACAGGGAATCCACCACTGATTTTTCCAGGCAGAACCATTTTTCCAGCAGCGTGGAATAAATACTGCGGAAATCATACTGCATAGGAATATTATCATTGACCGTGGCGCTGGCTGGTAAAGTTGGATTCACCCCCAGCATACCGGCGTCGATATTACTGCCAAATAAAAACATCGGTGCGGCCGCTCCATGATCTGTTCCTGTACTGGAGTTGGACTTGATCCTGCGGCCAAACTCACTGTAAGTCATGCCTACCACCCTGTCTTCCACATTTTGAAACTTCAGGTCATCCTGGAAGGCTTTGATGGCGTCCGAAACTTTTTGTAGCAGTGTAGCGTGATTTCCGATTGTTGTATCAGTAGCACCAACCTGTACAGAGTGTGTATCAAATCCGCCGAAGCTCACCATATAGACCCTGGTCTTAAGTCCGCCGGCAATCAAACGCGCCACTATTTTAAGCTGATCGGCCAGTGAATTCCCTGTTGGATAAGTGACCTGCTGGGTAATGGCATTGGCCGCATTTTTTATTACCGTGGAATACTTCTGTGTCTGTTGGTTCACCTGGCGAATAAACTTGAGCTCCTTACCAGCCGGGGTGGAAGGGACCGGATCTGAAGTACCATTTACCAGGTTATAAAAATTCGTCGGATTGGTAATACTCATCCCCATGTTTGCCGTTGGGCCCTGGGTGGTCAGTGTGGTGGTGGAACCTATTTGTATCGCCAGCGGGTCGGGCATACTGGTACTTGGATAGCCGGACGGGAAATCGGGAAATTCATAATTGAGGTAACGGCCTGCCCATCCACTGTACACTTCCTGGTTGGAGTTGGAACCACTCATCCAGATATCCGTGGCCCTGAAATGGGAGAAATTCGGTTGCGGATATCCAACGGCCTGTACCAGTTTGGCTTTACCTTCTGTAAACAGGCTTTGTAAGCCCGTCATGGCCGGATGGATACCGGTTCCGGTTACACCTGCAATGGACAATACCCTGTTTTCCGGGATGGCAATATTGGTACGTGCATTATAGTATTTTGAATAATCCGCCACCGGGATCACCATGTTCAGCCCGTCATTTCCTCCCGACAATTGTACGATCACCAATACATGATCGGTCACTGTTTGCCCGCGCAGCAGGGCCTGTACCAATGGCGAATGCTGGTGAAAGGCTTTCACGGAATACCCGTTGATCACTTCCGGCAACAGGGCGGCAGCGGGTAAGGCGTTGAGTAAAAAATCTTTTCTTTTCATTTGAGCTGATTAAATAGTAAATGAACTAGGCCAGCTGGTATTCTGATAAATTAAATAAATATTGAAACAAGGACTTCAACCGCGTATTCACCGTATTGAAATTGGCCGTGGTCGGATTGGATTCATACGCAGCCCAGGCATTGGTCCAGTAATAATCCCATTGCTGCCCGGTCAGCAGGATCTGTGTTTTGATCTGGCTTTTACTCTGGGCGGATAAATCATTCCGGAAAAATACACGGACCGCTTCATCGACCAGGTCGTTTGGATTACCGGGATTCGACAAGGTCTGCGCAAAAGTCACGCAGTTAAACTGTACCCTGAATCCATTCCTGGAATAACCGGTATTGATCATGGTATCCGTATACTGGTTACGCTTGGGTAATGAATCTGAATTGATCCAGATCTCATGAAAAGAAGGCTCCTGGTAATAAGCCGGCATACCGGATACATTGGGCGGATCATGCAGGTTTTGTCCCATGTTCACCATCCATGAATTAAACGTGTTCCATAAGCCGTAATTGGTATCCCAGTCTGTTTCAGGGCGAAAGGCCACATTCATTTCCCGCATGGAACCAATCACAATATCAGCAGGGGCTTTGATCATGCAACCCCGGTTAAGCATATCATAGAAATGTTCACTTTTGAACAGGGCCGACAGTACCGGTTTAATTTCATAGTTGTTACTCCGGAAAATTTCCGCCAGGGGTTCAATTACGTTGGTCTCCGTGGCAGCATCAATCGAGTAATAAACAAACCACCGGTAAAATTTGCGGACCAGGTACCTGGCCACTTCGGGCTGGGCAAAGATCATGTTCAGCAGATCGGCCAGTTCGAGATCACCCGCGTTGGCTGTATTACGCCCGGTGATCACGGTATTATTAAAGAAAGCGGAAAACGTTTTATTGGTGGTGGTATGCCGGCTCAGGGTAAATACAGTGGTATAGGTGGTCCCGTTGATCTGCCAGCCGGTTAATACTTTAGCGGCTTCCTTTACATCATTCTCGGTGTATTGTGATCCCGGTCCCTTCCCCAACGTAAACAGTTCCATCAGTTCACGGGCATAATTCTCATCCGGCGCATTTTTATTATTCAGGTAACCATTGAGGTAACGGAGCATGGAAATATCCTTCGTGATCTCCCTGACCAGCTCTTTGAAATTTCCCAGGGCATATTGCCTGATCAGGCTGTGCTGCTTAAAAATCCAGTTTGCGTTCCCCACATCCGCAGTTTCATTGCCAAAATGATCGGTCAGGAACATGATCATTTTCTCCCGGATACTTCTGTCCTGGTTGATCAGTACACCGGTCCACCATTTTTTATAAGAAGCCCGGCGTTGTGACTGTACCGTACCATCGCTGTTGATATCATTGATCCAGGTGGTGCCCTGTACAATATTTCCATCCGGGGTGACTCCGGGTGTGGTCGAAGTGACATATTCCTTTACCGGGGGATTGGGAGGCGGGGCTGTCGGGTTGAGCAATTCATCCACAGCCTGGTTCATGGACATCGCTTTAAAATAATTGATGTCTGCCCTTTTTGCACCAAACATGGTCCGTTTCAGGAGATGGATCACTTCCTGCTCGGTCCAGGAACCGGTATAAGTGGCAATACCTGATTCAGTCCGAAAAGGCAGTTGCCTTTCTTCGGAAGCTGCCGTATGACGGCGGCGGCGGTTGAGAAACTCACGTCTGTCCATAATACAATTGATTTGTCCCGGGGAAAAGAGGTATTTCAGATAGGTAAAATACAAAAAGGTTTAAGCCTGACCTTGTTTATCTTATTTTTATTTTTAATATGCGTTGCGCCTTTCAAACCTGTCTGATTTACAGCCAAAAACGGACCAATTCCTGAAACAAAGCGGATACTTGATCCGGCACAACTTCAATTATCCTAACTTTCCTTTACAATCAATTGCTGCTTATGAAACTTATTTTCGCCTGCCTGTTTCTCTTCCTGATGGGTTGCCAGCAGGCTGAAAACAAAAAGACAGTACAGGCTGATACCTGGCCAATCGGGCCATTTGTAAAGTCAGACAGCCTGAATCCCATTCTCTTGCCGGATACTTCACAATTATTTACCTGCCCGATTAGCCAGCAGAAAGTAAACTGGGAATCCCGTAATGTGCTGAACCCGGCCGCCGTTGTAAAGGATGGAAAAGTGTATTTGCTGTACAGGGCCCAGGATCAGTTCATGACTTCCCGTATCGGGCTGGCCATCAGTGATGACGGTTTACACTTTATTAAACAACCTGAACCGGTATTTTATCCGGCCAATGATTCGATGAAGGCCTTCGAATGGAAGGGCGGCGTGGAAGATCCCCGGATAGTTGAAGATGCCAATGGCCGGTATATACTAACCTATACTGCTTACGATGGAAAGACTGCCCGGCTATGCCTGGCCAGTTCGGCGGATCTGCTGCACTGGCAAAAGCATGGCCCGGTGCTGGGCACCGGAAAATACAGGGATACCTGGTCCAAGTCAGGCGCGATTGTAGTACAACAAACCGGGGACAAACTGATCGCCAAAAAAATCAATGGCAAGTACTGGATGTATTTCGGAGATACAGACCTCTTCATGGCATATTCTGATGACCTGATACACTGGATACCCTGTGAAAACGAAGAGAATCATAAACTGATCACTGTATTGCACGCAAGGCCTGGACGGTTTGACAGCCGGTTGGTGGAACCGGGTCCCTTTGCCTTACTCAGGGATGAGGGCATCCTGTTAATTTATAATGGCAGTAATGCGGCTAATTTTAATGATACCCTTTTACCAAAGTTTACTTATAGTGCCGGGCAGGCTTTGTTTGACAAAAAACTTCCCATAAACTTAATTGACCGGACAGACTGCTATTTTATTCACCCCGATAAAGCGTATGAACGTACCGGTGAAGTCAATGAAGTTTGTTTTGTGGAAGGCCTGGTCCGGTTTAAGAACAAATGGTTTTTATATTATGGCACTGCGGACTCGAGGATAGCCGTGGCTACCAGTGAGTGAGTATACCATGTGATGATAGTATGAACTGTTGGTGTTCTCACCAATAGTTATGTCTCAGAACCGTATGCCCAATGAGAACCCGGCCCTGATACCGCCCCAGGGTCCGTCCAGTCCGAGGCTGGCACCATTGGCGGTTACATTAATTGTCTTATTGGTGAGCGGGATATCAATATCCTCCAGTTGCGTACGCAGGTCATCCTGTTCAGCAGGAGTCATTGTCTGGGAGGAAACCCCATCGAACTGGCCCTTACCAGCCCCATAATGCGGGCCAAGAATCCACCAGTCCAGCACCACATGCTTTCCGATTGGCCATTGGGCTCCAAGCAATAAACCACCTGTGTTGCTGGTCAGTTTACCTGTCAGATTGATACTCTCCTGCCCGCCATTTCCGTCGTCATAATTAAATGTCATCCGGCTGGTTTTATAACTGGCATACCGGTAGAAAGGTGCCAGGTAAAAACCGCGGCCATATCCCCTTTTACTCAGGTAAAACCGGAATTCAGGCGTGATGGCCATATTACTCATCCGGAACGTTTCAAGTACATCCCGGGTATCCGGGTCATCCCCTACCGCATCCAGTATCGCATTTTTAAAAGGCAGTGAGGACTCAGGCATCACCCGCAAGCCAAGGGCAAACGAGAACTTCCTGTTTAATACCCGTTCATATTGCAGGGCATATTGTTTGAGCGGAAGGGCGGTCAGGTTCAGTTTAACCATATTGGCCGGTTGTGGTTTTTTACCGGCTGGCCAATAATGATCAGTTTTATTATCGCCTGTTGTTTGTACGGAATTGCTTTGTGCCTGCAGATTCGCGCAGTTCAGGAAAAAAATAAAGGGCAGTAATAGTTTCCGGAAGTTCATGTTCAGTGGTTTTTATTTATTAGCAATTACAGGAATACGCTTCAATCCCGGAAGCGTGTTTTAACGGGAAAAGATAAGTGACTACCACAAAAATATCTGGGAGGCAGGTGGAAGCAGTTCGTGATCCGGATGGAAGATACTCTTAAATAAACAGGATTACCACATTTAAAAGTGATAATCCTGTTTACTAATGGTTATCCCGTAAGGATTAATTATTATACGAATGCCTTTAATTTATATTTTCAATAATTCCGGCAATCCCTTGTCCGCCGCCTACACAGGCACTGATCATACCATATTTTTTATTCAGGCGTTTCAGGTCATTTAAATTTTGTATTGTGAGTTTGCAACCGGTACATCCCAATGGATGGCCCAGGGCTATTGCCCCCCCATTAATATTAACACGGGATGGATCAAGTCCGGCTTCACGGATCACCGCAATGGACTGGGAAGCGAATGCTTCATTCAATTCAATGAGATCAATATCGGATAAATTAAGTCCCGCCTGTTTGAGTGCTTTCGGTATTGCGGCCACCGGACCAATTCCCATAATACGGGGATGAACACCGGCAACCGCTGAACTGACGAGACGGGCGATTGGTTTTAATCCCAGCTCATTGATCATTCGCTCACTCATCACAATTACAAAGGCGGCTCCATCTGATGTCTGTGATGAATTCCCGGCTGTAACAGAGCCCCCGGCCGCAAAAGCCGGTTTCAGTCTGGCCAGTGCTTCCACGGAGGTATCGGCACGCGGACCTTCATCGGTATCCACCACATAATTTCTTTTTTGCTTTTTCCCTTTGTCGTCCAGGTAAATTTCATCCACAGTTACCGGGAGTATTCCGGATTTAAAATAACCGGCCTGTATGGCAGCCATGGCTTTCTGATGTGAATGATAGGAAAATTCGTCCTGTGCTTCCCGGCTGACAGAATATTCTTTTGCCACAGCTTCCGCTGTCAGTCCCATACTCAGGTAATAATCGGGATCCTCTTTGGCGATTGAATATGCCGGAACGGTTTTCCATCCGGCGGTGGGTACCAGGCTCATACTTTCGGTTCCCCCGGCCACAATGCAATCCGCCATGCCCATCCTGATTTTGGCCGTAGCCATGGCAATACTCTCCAGTCCGGAAGCGCAATAACGGTTTATGGTCAGACCGGGTACTTCATACCCCAATGCCCGGGCGGCAATGATCCTTCCGACCTGTAGTCCCTGTTCGGCTTCTGGTACTGCATTCCCCACAATCACATCATCCACCCGCTTCGGATCCAGTGCGGGTACAGATGCCAGTAATCCCTTGATCACTGTTACCGCCAGGTCATCCGGTCTTGTAAACCTGAATCCACCACGTTTGGCCTTTCCAACGGCGCTGCGAAAACCGGCAATGATATAAGCTTCCTGCATATAAAAAGTTTAGTCGTTTAGATGTTTAGTCGTTTAGAGGTAAAGTTGTTGCAGTTAATGTTGCATTTTCAGGATATGGGTTGTTCGCTAAACGACAAACACCATACCCTAAACATATTTTTTAGTTGTTTATGCAACTTTCTATACCAAAAATAATGGTTATTAAATTGATGAAAAAAAGTTTTTGCCGGACAGGCGGTATGAAGTTTCTTTGGGAAAATCACCTGGAAAGCTGGTTTGGGGGACTTCTTTTAACCGATTTAAGCTTAGCTGGTTATGTCCGGCCTGACCACAGTCAGAAATAATCCACACGATGTACAAGATCATCCGCACAATACTGTTTAACTTTTCTCCTGAAGCCGTACACCATTTCTCCATGAAGATGCTGCAACTGGTTTGCAGTACCTGGTTGGGTAAGAAAATGCTCTGTTCATTGTTTACAAACAATAACCCTGGTTTACATACAGATTTCCTGGGATTGCCCTTCCGTAACCCGGTTGGGCTTGCTGCCGGTTTTGATAAAAATGCAGAATACCTGCGGGAACTTGAAAGTCTTGGCTTTGGTTATGTGGAAACCGGAACGGTCACCCCAAAAGCACAACCCGGCAATGACAAGCCGAGAGTGTTCCGCTTACCTGCGGATAAAGCACTGATCAACCGGATGGGATTTAATAATGAGGGAGTGGAAGCAGTGGCGGAGAGGCTGAGGAAATGGAAGACCAGCCGGGAGTCCTCCTTCGATAAAGCTTCGGAGAATAAATACAGGATGATCATTGGGGGGAATATCGGTAAGAATAAAGTGACCCCGAATGAAGAGGCCTGGAAGGATTATGAGATTTGTTTTAATGCCCTGCATGCTTATGTCGATTATTTTGTGGTGAATGTAAGTTCGCCGAATACGCCCGGCTTACGTGAATTACAGGAAAAAGAATCTTTACGCAAAATACTGGTACACCTGCAGCAGCTCAACCAGGCAAAAGAAGTACAAAGACCTGTATTATTAAAAATAGCGCCTGACCTGACCAATGAACAACTCGATGATGTAGCCGCCCTGGCACTGGAAATAAAACTCGACGGACTGGTAGCCACCAATACAACAATCAGCCGGGAGGGATTAAGTCAGGTGTCGGGAGTCAGAAGTCAGGAGACAGGAGGCTTAAGTGGTAAACCGTTGCAGAAAAGAAGTACAGAAGTTTTGAAATACCTGATTGAAAAAACGCAGGGAAAAATACCGGTGATTGCTTCCGGGGGCATCTTTACCGGGGCGGATGCAAAAGAAAAAATGCAATGCGGGGCTCCCCTTGTCCAGGTGTGGACAGGTTTTATTTATGAAGGTCCGGGTATTGTTAAGAAAATAACCCGTTCCCTGCTGTCCTGACGAAAACAGCCTGTTATCCATTCATTCCTAATTCATTAATTTTACCTTTCATTTACAGGTATGGAATATTTATTTACGAGCGAGAGTATCATCAGCTTTTTTGTTTTGGTTATCCTTGAGATCGTCCTGGGGATCGATAATGTGATTTTTGTCAGTATTATCATGAACCGGCTGAAAGAGAAGAAAGACCAGAATAAGGCCCGCCGTTTCTGGATGATCACCGGTATCCTCTCCCGCAGTTTATTGCTGATGGGACTGGGCTGGTTATTGGCTCAAAAAGGGAAATCGGTATTCAGTATTGCCGGCAAAGGTTTCGACCTGGCCAGTATTGTGATGCTGGCCGGAGGTTTATTCCTGATCTATAAATCCGTGATGGAAATCCACCATAAGCTGGAGGGGGAAGATCCCAACGAAACGCTGAAGAATCAAAAGCCGGTATCCTTCAGCCAGGCCATTGCACAAATCGTTCTGATTGATGCGGTATTCTCCTTCGACAGTATCATCACGGCCGGTGGTACCGCCAAACATGTAGAGATCATGATTGCTGCCGTGGTGATTGCAATGGCGGTGATGTGTCTATTCAGTCCTCCCATTG
>CAZFLL010000043.1:0-30002 GCA_964519865.1 uncultured Chitinophaga sp.
CAACAGATGAAACACCGCTTTGTGGCCAAGTATGATGCGGATGGCAAGAAAGCCATGGAACTCCGCCGGGAATGGTGGCAGCAGGGTGAAAAAGAAGGCTGGACTTTTTTATTTTACCACGATGTGAAGCACCCGGTGTTTCATTTTGGCAATGCTGCATCCACCCCCATTTGAAAATACTTCTAAATCGAATATCCGGCCCCCGCCAGCGGGGGACAATAAACAGTCCTACATTTGATCTGCGTAAATATTCTTAGTATCTACGCCATTCGGATGGATTTACTGTGCATTATCCCCCGCTGGCGGGGGAGGGGTTACGAACATAATGAATCTGTCTGATGGGGGTGGATGCAGGTATATAAAAAAAGAAGCCCCCTTTTCCGGGACTCCTTCTTTTGAAATATTCAGCAAAAACAAATTACTTAATCGGCCAGCAGTTTATTGCGGCGTAGTCCACCGCCGCCCTGCCGGTTTTGAATTTTACGCTCGGCCATTTCATTTCTCACAACCTCAACAAATTCTTTTTCAGCTACAAAAACCTTGTTGGCTCTTTTCTCATCCATCACCTGGCGGAATTCATCCCTGAATTTCACCCGTACTTCTGCCACTTTCAGCTGGAGCATCGGCCGGTCAGCCCTGTTTTCCTGGTGCACTTTCCGGAGCTCAGTGATATAACGGATGAATATCGGACTGAATTTTTCAGATTCGGATTTTGACAGGCCAAGTCTTTTCTGGATATACTGCTGCATTTTTTCCTGCAGCTTACCCATGCGGACATCTGTTTCTTCCTCCTGGGCAAAGCCAGTTAAGGAGCCGGTGATTAAAAGGAGTAGTATGAGTAAATATTTTTTCATGTGCTTCCGCTTAATTCATTAATAAAGTCTCATCAGTACTTGTTTCGGTTTCAGCGGTTTCATCCAGGAATTGCTTCAGTTCTGTTTCAGGGATATCTTTCAGTAATTCTTTTACTTCTTTATTGGTATCTGTAGTTGCTGTTTCTTCGGTGGTCAGACCGGCTTCATCAAATTGTTTTACAAATTCATTCAGCTCGGTATCACTGGTTTTTTTGATCTCTTTAAGCATACTTTTTTGATACCTGGCCATCGAAGTACCCGTTGTACTTCCGCTATTATCATTGCTCAGGTATAAGAAGCCCAATATAGCAATCACCCCCGTTACCACCGCTGCCGCCGCATACCTGAACCATTTACGGCTGCCGCCCATGGATACCACTTTAGCGGTTGGCTGACTCGCCGTCACAGGGGTACTGATCGTATCAAAATAACCGGCAGGTACACTGTAAGGCATTTCTTTCTTCAGGCTGCTGAGCAGGGGAGAGATATTTTCAAGTTCCTCCTTTGCTTCCTGTTCGCCATACATGGCCACCGATACCAGGGTCGACTCAAGACCTTCAAAATAACCAGCAGGTACTGAATAAGGCATCGTTTTCGGCAACCGGCTGAGCAGGGGAGATAAATACCCCAGCTCTTCAGTAGCCGTTTCAGCCTCCATAGCCCGGATCCGGGAAAGCACCTGTTGAGCCAGCCGGTCAAAATAACCCTCTGGTACAGAGTAGGTATTTTGGGCGGACAGATCAGCCAGGGAACTTCCTAAGTCCCTCAGTTCCTGTGCTATGTTATTATTCGGTGTCATTTACGTTAATTAGGACGGCTAAGTATACCCAAAGTTTAATGATTCAGCATGTAATCCTCAATTTTTTTGACTGCGTGGTGATAGCTGGCCTTTAAAGCTCCTTCACTGGTCTCCAGCACCCGGCTCATCTCCTCATAAGGCATTTCGTCGTAATACCTGAGTGCGAACACAACCCGTTGTTTTTCAGGCAACTGTTGCATGGCAATCTGGAGTTTCCACTCCAGTTTATTGGCATCGAAATGCCTGTCAGCCACTATTTTATTGCTCAACCCGGTCTCCACATCACTCAGGCTTACGGAAGCCTTCTTTTTCTGCTGTTCCAGGTAGGTGAGGCACTCATTGGTGGCGATCCGGTAAAGCCAGGTATAAAGCTGACTGTCTTCCCTGAAATTCTCCAGTCCGTTCCAGACCCGGATCAGCACATTCTGCAGTACATCATTGGCATCCTCATGTTCCACCACCATCCGGCGTATATGCCAGTACAGTTTTTCCTGGTATTTACGGATCAGGCTCGTATAGGCCCTTTCTTTGGTGGCCGGTACACGAAACTGGACCAGTAATTCGCTGTCGGATGCAATGTTGGTCATGGTTTTATCTGGCTTTGTGTGGCTTAGAATACTGGAATACAGGATTGTTTAATATGCTTTACTGAATAAAAATAAAAAAGCAGGTCCGATTTTGGAAGAACCTGCTGAATTAGTTTCAAAGAATTTATTATTTAGCTTTTGCGGCTGATCACTTTCTCCGCTGCAGCCACGATGTCCGGAACATCCAGGCCGTATTTCTTCAGCAACTGGGCCGGGGTACCGCTTTCGCCAAATGTATCTTTTGTACCTACATATTCGATGGGAACAGGGAAGTTTTTAGCTGCTACCTGGCTGATGGCATCCCCCAGTCCGCCAATGATATTATGTTCCTCGGCTGTTACCGCGCATTTTGTTTTACGGATGGATTTCAGCACGGCTTCCTCGTCCAGGGGCTTGATCGTGTGGATATTGATTACTTCCACACTCAGGCCTTTTTCCTCGAGCTGGATACCTGCCTGGATGGCGTTCCATACCAGGTGACCGCAGGCAAAGATGGTCACATCTGTTCCTTCGGAGAATTGCTGGGCCTTACCGATTACAAAGGGTTTATCCGCTGTAAATATGGGCCATACCGGGCGCCCGAAACGCAGGTAAACTGGTCCTTCAAATTCAGCCACAGCCATGGTGGCTGCTTTTGTCTGTGCATAGTCGCAGGGTACGATCACGGTCATCCCCGGCAGCATCTTCATCAGCCCGATATCCTCGAGGATCTGGTGAGTGGCCCCGTCTTCGCCCAGGGTAAGTCCGGCATGGGAGGCGGCGATCTTTACGTTCTTACCGCTATAGGCTACCGACTGGCGGATCTGGTCATAAACCCGGCCGGTGGAGAAGTTGGCAAATGTGGTGGTAAAGGGAATTTTACCCCCGATGGTCATACCGGCCGCCACGCCGATCATATTGGCTTCCGCGATCCCACATTGTACAAAACGATCCGGAAATTCCTTGATAAACTGGTTCAGTTTCATCGATCCGAGCAGGTCCGCGGTCAGGGCTATTACATTCGGGTTTTTGCGGGCGGCTTCCACAATACCATCTCCAAAACCACTGCGGGTGTCTTTGTTACCAGTTGATTGAATCTCCTTTAATGACATGATTATGCTTTTGTGCCGCAAAAGTAAGGCGGATGCGGCAATGGACAATGGATAAAAACAGCTGTTCCCTTCTAGTTCAGCTCGCTGTCCTGGCTGCTGAAAACGGTTTCATCGGCTTTCAGCCGCAGTTCCCATTTCCAGGCGGTGGACATGATATCTTCCAGGCTGTATTTGGGGTTCCAGCCCAGTTGTTCACGCGCCAGGTCGTTGTTGGCATAAATGGCCACTACATCGCCGGGGCGCCGGGGACCGATTTCGTAGTTCAGTTTGGTGCCACTGGTTTTTTCGAAAGCATGGATGGCTTCGAGCACCGTGATACCGCTGCCGGTGCCGAGATTGAATACTTTACAGTTTTCCTGTTGCTTCCCGTTTTCAAGGTATTGAAGGGACAGGGTATGGGCATGGGCCAGGTCGCACACATGGATATAATCCCGCAGGTTTGAGCCATCCCTGGTTGGGTAATCGTTTCCAAACACCATCATTTTTTCAATCCGGCCAATAGCGGTCTGGGTGATAGCCGGAACCAGGTTCTGTGGCTTACCCAGGGGCATTTCACCAATAATACCGCTGGGATGTGCACCCGCCGGGTTAAAATAACGCAGCAGGATATTTTTCGTTTTAACGGCTTTGGCAAATTCGTTGATGATCTGTTCACTCATCTGCTTGGTATAACCGTATGGAGATTCGGCAGGTTTCGGGGTTGTTTTCTCCGTAACCGGTATTTCATCAGGCTCGCCATATACAGTACAGGAAGAGGAGAAGACAAAATGCGGGATCTGGAATTCCTGTACGCATTTCAGCAGGTTGATCAGGGATACCAGGTTGTTTTCAAAATACATCAGGGGCTGGAGTACGGATTCACCCACTGCTTTATAGGCAGCAAAATGAATGATCCCGCTGATATCCGTATTTTCCTGGAAGATCGCGAATGTATCGTCGAAATTGCAGAGATCAACTTTGTATTTCTTTACTTTTTTACCGGTGATCTTTTCCACCCCGAGCAGGATATTGGGGTTGGAGCGGGAGTTATTATCCACGGAGATCACTTCATAGCCGTTTTCCAGGAGGTCCACAATCGTGTGTGAACCAATAAAGCCGCAGCCGCCTGTTACAAGTATTTTTGCCATATAAAAATAAAATCCCGACAAAAGTCAGGATTTTATTTGGTAAAAATACTATTACTGATCAGCTCAGAATAATTTCACGAGGTAGTATACACCACCGGCCAGTAAACCACTGATCGGGATCGTTAGTATCCAGGCCCAGATCAGGTTGATGGTTACTCCCCAGCGAACAGCAGATAAACGCTTGGTGGCACCCACACCCATGATTGCACCGGTAATGGTATGCGTGGTACTCACGGGTATTTTCAATGCTTCAGTTACAAAGAGGGTGATGGCACCGGCTGTTTCAGCTGCCACTCCTTCAAATGGGGTAACCTTGGTGATCTTTGTTCCCATCGTCTTCACGATCTTCCAGCCACCACTCATGGTACCGAGGGCTATCGCTGTATAACAGGCCAGGGGCACCCATCCCAACATATGGTCAAGACTGTATTTCTGGGGATTGCTGGCAATTAAAGCCGCCATGATCACCCCCATTACTTTCTGGGCATCATTACCACCATGGCCAATACTGAAGGCCGCGGAAGAGATCAGCTGCAGTCGCTTGAACCATTTATTGGCCCGGTGAGCGGTCAGGTTACTGAGGTAAAGGGCGAAAGAAGCCATCACCACCAGGATCAGACACATCAGGATCCATTTGAAATTCTTGGAAAAGAAAATCACTTTCAGGTAGTAGGAATCATACTGGGATTTCAGTTTGGCCGGGTTTGTTTCCAGTATCATATAAAGGAATACAGCTACAAAAATCAGAATACAAACAGAGAAGATTTTTGAAGTCCAGCCTTTCCGGAATGAACTGATAAACCAGAGTGAAATAATAAAGGCCATGATCATACCCATCAGCGGAGCGATCAGGATAAAACTGGCCGTCTTCAGGATATTCGGGTTGGAGGCCATGTTGATGGAATTAAACCCACCCGCATGCGCAATCGCCGCGCCGGCCAGTCCGCCAATCAAAGTATGGGAAGAGGAGGAGGGAATTCCTCTCCACCAGGTAAACAGGTTCCAGATAATGGCCGCTACCAGTCCGGAGAAAATAACTTCCAGGGTGATAAATTCGGTCTTAACCGTTTTGGCAATGGTGTTGGCCACGCCATGGTCTTTAAATATAAAGTAAGCGACAAAGTTGAACAGGGCCGCCCATAGTACAGCCTGGAAGGGGGTCAGCACCTTGGTGGATACCACGGTGGCAATGGAGTTGGCCGCGTCATGGAACCCATTGATATAATCGAAGATCAGCGCCAGGGCGATGATCGTTATCAGGAATGGAGTCATAAAAGTTAATCAGGTGTGTTGGAATGAGGTTTACGCGTATTTGATAATGATGGACTCAATGACATTGCTGGCGTCCTCACATTTATCCGTAACGATCTCCATCACCTGGTAGATCTCTCTTTTCTTGATTACTTCCTTGGCATCAGGTTCGGTGGCAAAGAGGCGTTCGATACTCATGTCAAACACATCATCGGCCTGGTTTTCCAGACTGTTGATCTTTACCAGGGCTTCGGTGATGCTCCGCATATTCTTCATATCCCGGAGTTCGGTAACCGCGATACGGATCTGCTGGCAACCCTGCTCGATCAGTTCGGCGAATTTCTGCATCCCCATATCATTGGGGTTCACGCGGTAGAAGTTGATCTTCTTGGCAGATGCATATATATAGTCGGCGATATCGTCCAGGGAAGTGGCGAGGTAGTGAATATCCTCCCGGTCAAAGGGCGTGATAAAATTGCGGCCCAGTTCGGTAAACAGGTTGTGTGTCAGTTCATCATTCGCATGTTCCAGGTCCTCGATCTGGGTGATCAGGGCAGCTCTTCTGTCGAAATCAGGTTCGGCCACCACGCCTTTCAGCTGGGTGCCCATGATGGATACGTTCTCTGCTACTTTTTCAAAGAGTTCATAAAAGACAGTGTTCTTCGGCATGAAGATCTTGAGGATAGAATTAAGTCCGGCCATATAAGTTGTTTTTTTGTGGCATCCCGCACCTGCGGGATTAATTGGCTGCGAAAATACTGGGTGGCAGGGAGCCGATGGTTGACGGGGGGAGAATTAATAATTAGTTAATATAGAAATAAAGTTCGCGTAACAATTTAGTAACATATTGCGGCGCCTTTTAAGCAGCCCTGATATGATTTTATGTAAAAAAACGCCGTTTTCGGCCCTTTTTCTGACGATTTTCCTTGGTTTTTGCGGATTTTCCGGCTTTTCACAGCGATACCTCTCCGATATCGATTCTTCCTTCTTTATTAAGGATACTGTAAGGCCGGTTATTAAACGACTGGAAAATCTCCGGATAACCGGTTATATACAGCCTCAGTTCCAGGTGGCGCAATCTAAAGGTGCTGCATCCTTTGAAGGGGGAAACTTTTCTACGTATTCAAACAGCCGGTTTATGCTGCGCAGGGCCCGGGTGAAGTTCGATTATTATTTACCTGGTAAATCCAAATTTCCAAGAGCCTTGTTTACGCTACAACTGGATGCAACGGAAAGGGGGGTGGTGACCAGGGATGTGTTTTTAAAATTGTTTGAATCATCAAAGAATTTATTTTCTGTAACTGCCGGTCTTTTTGCCCGCCCATTCGGATACGAAGTCAATCTTTCTTCTTCATACCGGGAAACACCTGAGCGTGGCCGTATGTCGCAAATCCTGATGCCATCTGAAAGAGACCTTGGTTTTATGGGGAGTTTTGAACCCCTGAGCAGCAAACACCCGTTATCTCATTTCAAATTTGATCTTGGATTATTTAACGGGCAGGGTTTATCCGGTACCACTGATTTCGACAGCAGGAAAGACCTGATTTCCCGCCTGTTTATTAAGCCGTATAAAGTGAATAAGACAGAACTGAGCGGAGGGCTTTCCTTTTTATACGGTGGGTGGAGAAACCCCACTAAATATGTCTATACAGAAGGGCATTTAGTAAACGGGGATAAAGTGTTTGTCGTGGATTCATCAGCCGCTAACCTGGGCCGTATTGCAGAAAGGCATTATTATGGAGCCGATTTCCAGGTCAAAGTACATCATGGCTGGGGGGAGACGGAGATCAGGTCGGAATACTGGTTCGGTAAACAGCCTGGTACCAGTCAGACCACCTCTAACCCAGGTGCATTACCTGTGGTGAATGGATTGCCTGCCCCCACATATATACGTGATTTTGATGGAGCTTTCCTGTTATTCCTGCAGAATATAGTCAATAGCCATCACCAGGTAATGCTGAAATACGACTGGTATGATCCGAATACGGGGGTGTCAAAGAAAGAGATTGGTAAAGCAGGAACCAACCTGACGGTCGCGGATATAAAGTTTTCAACTACAGGTATCGGATATATTTATTGGCTGAATTCAAGTACCAAGCTGGTGCTTTATTATGATATAGTCAGGAATGAACATACTGCATTATCCGGTTACACCACGGATTTGAAGGACAACACCCTTACCTGCCGGCTCCAGTTCCGGTTCTGACAGAATCATTGTCAATTGTGACTTAAGTCATTTAATCCCATACAGATTCATCGTTTATTTGCGATGAACAATTCATCTGTATGCAGCGAACAAGTTCAGAAATCAGCTATTCGGCCCGGGAAGAAACGATTGCCCGCTATGCCAAAGCGCTCTCGCATCCCATCAGGGTCCGCATCCTCCTTTTTCTTGAAAGTCAGTCCTGTTGTTTTACCGGCGAATTGACCGAAGAGATTCCCATGGCACAGTCCACCATTTCGCAACATCTTAAAGAGCTGAAGGAAGCCGGACTGATACAGGGGGATGTTATGCCGCCCAGGGTGAAGTACTGCATCAATCAGAAAGCCTGGGCAGAAGCCAGAAAAGCCTTTGCTGTTTTTTTTGAAAAGTAAAAATCTGCCATGAATATAAAAGTACTGGGCCCCGGCTGCCCTAAATGCAAGACCACTTATAACAATGTACTCGAAGCCCTGAAACAAACCGGCGTGCAGGCACAGGTGGAGAAAATTGAGGATATTGAAGAAATGATGAAGTACAATGTACTGACCACTCCGGTTCTGATGATTGATGATGTAGCCAGGGTAAAAGGAAGAGTGGCTGATATCAATGAAATAAAACAATTACTGCTTAATAAATAAATTATGGAACAGGTTCAGTCATTGGTAAATGAAATATGTCCCACCAGCACCCAGGCCTGGGTGAAGCGGGGCGCCATTTTAGTGGATGTAAGGGAAAGGGAGGAAGTGGAACAACTGGCTTTTGATGTGCCGGCCATTGTCAATATCCCGTTAAGTGAATTTGAGATCCGTTATAAAGAACTGGCCATGGATAAGGAACTGGTCATCGTATGCCGGAGTGGCAGCCGTAGTTTACGGGCAGCGGGTTTTCTGATCAATCATGGTTATGATCCGGTAAAAGTGGTGAATATGAAGCATGGCATGATAAGGTGGGTGCAACGGGATTTCCCTACAAAGGGTGACCGGGCTGTGGTGGCAGATGCCGGTACTGGCAGCTGTTGCAATCATAGTGGGAAAAAGGGATCGGGTTGTTGCTAATATAAAATCCGTATCATGTTTGACTGGTTACAATACTTTGCCGATTGGCTGATATATTCAGTTGCAGGGATGTCTGCACAAAGTCATTGGGGTCAGGCCCTGAATTTCTTTGTTTTCGATACCCTGAAAATATTCCTGCTGTTGTTCTTCATCACCACCATCATGGGGATCGTCAATTCTTATTTCCCGGTGGAGAAAGTCAGGAATTTCCTGAGCCGTAAGAAGATGTATGGATTGGAATATTTATTTGCATCCGCTTTTGGTGTTATTACCCCTTTTTGTTCCTGCTCTTCGGTACCGCTTTTTATCGGATTTGTAAAAGGAGGCATCCCTTTAGGGTTAACCTTCACCTACCTGATCACTGCTCCATTGGTGAATGAAGTGGCGATTGCCATTTTTATCGGCGCTTTTGGCCTCAACGTAACCTTTCTGTACGTGATTACAGGTATTATACTGGGTATTCTCGGCGGGTTTACATTGGGTAAATTAAAACTTGAAAGATACCTCACACCCTGGGTACAGAGCGTAATTACAAATGCAGTAACAGAGGATGAACTGGAATCGGAAAAGAGAAGCCTTCGCCAACGTATGCCGGGTATTCTTAAGGAAGCGT
This sequence comes from uncultured Chitinophaga sp., assembly GCA_964519865.1. GTDB lineage: Bacteria > Bacteroidota > Bacteroidia > Chitinophagales > Chitinophagaceae > JJ008. The sequence goes on from CAZFLL010000043.1 coordinate 9,581, forward strand.
TTGGCATTGTAAAAGGTATTGCTATTTATATTGTGATCGGTATCGCGGTCGGCGGGGCGATGCACGGGTTTTTGCCTACCGGTTTCTTTGAACATTATATAAATAAAGATCAATGGTATGCGGTACCGCTCGCGGTAATTATGGGAGTGCCCATGTACAGTAATGCGGCAGGTGTGATACCGGTGGTACAGGTATTGGTGGCTAAAGGAGTGCCGCTGGGTACTGCCATTGCCTTTATGATGGGCGTAATCGGACTCTCCCTTCCGGAAGCCATGTTGCTGAAAAAAGTGATGACCTGGACTTTGATTGCTATCTATTTCGGTACAATTGCCTTTTTTATGATTCTTTCCGGGTACCTGTTTAATATGATTCTTTAAACCACAACCAATGACTATCTTAATTATTTTCCTTGGTTTTCTTTTTGGCCTTTTCCTGCAGTATGCAAAAGTCAATACCTATAACAGTATTTCCGGGATGGCCGTGCTGAAGGATTTTACGGTTGCAAAAACGATTGCAACGGCTATGGCTATCGGAGCTGTTTTACTGAGTATTGCTATCGGAATGGGTTATGCGGATTTTCATATAAAACCCTTCATCGCCGGGAGTGTCATCATCGGCGGACTTATATTCGGCACCGGCATGGCCATACTTGGATATTGTCCGGGTACCCTCCCCGTTTCACTGGGACAAGGTTCTGTGGATGCATTAATTGGTATACTGGGCGGATTGGCCGCTTCAGTTTTGTATACTGTTCTCAGCCCTTCTATTCATGGAACACTCGGACCGGATTTGGGGAAAATAGCACTTTCAACCATGCTGGACGCCGGCCCTGTCGTATATTATTTTATAGTTGGGATCATTGCCGTAATACTGATCGCTGCGGCATTCTGGCTACAACGAATAGAGAAAAAGAAAGACCTGAAATGGTTCTTTTCCGCTGCGGGAATTGCGGGAGTTGCGGTTACCATATTTATTGTGTCAGACCGTGTGCTCGGTGCATCCACCTTTTACCCCTATGTGGCTGATCAGCTGACCGGCTTAACGGATAATGATTATTATATAAAGCAGGTTGCACAATCCGGATTCTACGAAATGAAATTTCTGGCAGGCGCCTTCCTTTCCGGGTTAGTCTATTCACTGGTAAAGGGTGAATTTAAAATCCGCTTACTCCAGGAGAACTGGATCAGGATGAAAGGAAAATCTTCAGCAGGTCGGATTTTCTGGGCCTTCACAGGAGGCTTTCTGTTGCTTTTTGGCGCAAGACTGGCAGGCGGGTGTACCAGCGGACATATTATATCCGGAGGCATGCAGCTGGCCGTAAGCAGCTGGGTATTTGCTCTATTTGTTTTTGCTGCATTTCTGCTAACCGGGAAAGCGTTTTACCGTGTGGCTGACTGATACTGTTTTAATTCCAGGTAATATTTAATTAACATTGAATAGTATATTATCAGTATTGATAGTCTGTGAAATAGAATTTCAGCTCTTAACTACTTGTGAATCAGTCCTGGCAAACAAGCAAAATTTCAGCACTTAACATTCCGGTAATATTGCGTTTACAATTGGTTAACCCGGCCATAACATACCGGTAACCTGCCAGGGGCACCTTTGCGGCAAATACACTGATATGGGTCGCCGTCTGCGTTTGATGTTGTTTCTTCTTTTCTCAGGACTTTTTGCTGTTGCTCAGCCCTCTCCTAAATTAACCGGAAAGGTCACCAATACTAAAAATGAACCCCTGCCGGGTGTTACTATTAAGGTAGCCGGCGCAGCAGGCGGAGCCACTTCTGAAGTGGACGGACATTTTTCACTGACACTTTCTCCCGGAAAAAAATACACCCTCATTTTTACTGCCGTTGGCTATGCACGAAAAGAAGTGTCAGAAGTAGAAGTAGCAGCCGGGCAGATCAATGAACTGAATATCACCCTGGAAGTCGAAGAGAAAACCGGGGATAATGTGGTGGTCAGCGCCAAAGTTTCCACCGCCCGGAAAGAATCCGTGAATTCGCTGATCGCTTTCCAGAAAAACACCAATACCGTTGCCTCTGTGATCTCAGCTGAAAGTATCCGCCGCTCTCCGGACAGGAATACCGGTGAAGTACTGAAGCGTACCCCCGGCGCCAGTTTACAGGAAGGCAAGTTTATCGTGATCCGCGGACTGGCCGACCGCTATAACCAGGCCATGCTGAACGGTATCCTGCTGACCAGTACCGAACCTGACCGTAAAACCTTCTCTTTTGACCTGATCCCTTCAGCCATGATTGATAATATTATTATCAACAAGGCCTTTGTTCCCGAATATCCGGGTGAGTGGGCCGGTGGATTGATCCAGGTAAACACCAAGGATATTCCGGCTAAGAATTTCTTTAATGTACAGGTAGGTTCCGGGTTCAATACACAAACTATCGGAAAAACTTTTTATAAAGATGCCCGGTCAAAAACAGACTGGCTGGGGTTTGATGATGGCACCCGTGCTTTACCCGCCGGCTATACCCGCAAATCAGCTTTTGATACACTTTCCTTTGCAGCAAAAACTGCTATCGGTAAGCAAATGCGAAATGCCTGGACCCCCACGGCCTCTTCCGTTCCTTTTAATTACTCCTTCCAGTTAAACGGGGGATTCAGCGGTAAGCTGTTTGGTAAAACAATTGGCGGAACATTCGGCGTGAATTACAACCGGAATAACAAGTATGTAAAACTGGTAAACCGTTCCAATTCCCTTTCAGGAAATGTATTCAGCGTAAACTATGATTACAATGATGACCGCTATATCCAGGAAGTAACCGTTGGCGCACTGGGAAGTCTGAGTATGCAGATCAATCCGTTGAACCGGATATCAGTGAAATCGATCATAAATGTCAATTCACCCGGCTCCGTTACCCGCCGTAGCGGAGAGGATTTTAACCGCGATGAAGACATCTCCGCCACTGAACTGGCCTTCAAACAAAATACTTTCTTCACCGTACAGGCCAATGGAGATCATAGCCTGGCGAAATCAGTTAAGCTGAAATGGTATGGAGCCTTCAATATCCTGGATGGATATATTCCTGATCAGCGTCGTATCGCATACTCTCGTGCTATCAATACACAAAATCCGTTCAAACTCCTGCTGTCCAATACCCTTTCACAGAGCAGTGGCAGCCGGATCTACCAGAGTTTATCTGATTATATCTATACCGCTGGCGGGGACCTGACTTATAACTTCAATCTTTTTGGCCAGAAACAATCGGTGAAGGGCGGCTACATGCTGCAGGTGAAGGATCGTCTCTATGATGCCCAGTTATTTGCCAACTACCTGCCTTCTGATAATCCTGTTCTTCGTTTACTGGGTCCAGATAAAGTATTTGCCCCGGAAAATTTTGGAAATGGAACTGATAACATGATCGCTTTTGACGCGATCAAAGGAAAGACCTTCCGTTATCTCGCCAATACCATCCTCAATGGTGGCTTCCTGCAACTGGATAACCAGTTCAGTCCGGCCCTGCGGGTGGTATGGGGTTTACGCGTAGAGAATTTTGATCAGCTGGTGGGCAGTGTAAAAAAATGGGATCCCCGTCATACCCATAGCCAGGTTACCGATTTCTTGCCTGGACTGAATGCCACATTCAAAGTGAATCCAAAAACGAATATCCGTCTCTCCGGTTCACAGACGGTGATCCGTCCTGAGCTCCGTGAGTTATCCTTCCTGAATATATATGACTTCGAACTGAATGCTTCTGTACAGGGTAATCCCCTGCTCAAGAGAACCAAGGTGACCAATCTCGACCTTCGTTATGAGTGGTATCCCAAAGCCGGTGAAGTTTTTACAGCCGGTGTATTCTATAAGAAATTCAAAGACCCCATTGAGCAGTTGTTCAATGAAGGATCCGGGGGCGCCAGCACTTTCAGCTACCAGAACCCGGAGGAAGCCACAGCGTATGGAGCGGAAGTGGAATTGCGCAAAAAGCTGGATTTTATACATAGCCTGAAGAATTTCACCTTCCAGGCCAATGCCTCTTATATCAAGAGCAACGTAAAAGACAAAGGCTTCAGTATTGACCGCCCGATGCAGGGACAATCGCCCTATGTGATAAATATGGGCTTACTCTATGATATCGAAAAAGCCGGACTGAATGCCACCCTGCTCTTCAACCGTATTGGTGAACGGATTTACCTGGTGGGTGACCTGACCTCCGGTGCCGGCTCACCTGATATTTATGAAGCCTCCCGTTCGCTGCTTGATTTCCAGGTAAGCAAAAAACTGTTGAAGAAGAAAGCTGAGTTACGGATGAGTATCTCTGATATACTTAACAGTACCCAGTATTTCTACCAGAACAGTGATGGGCGTACCAAACTGCAGAAAGGAGTGGATGCTTACCGTTTCACAAGGACCAATGGCACCACTTTCAGTTTCACGTTTAATTATTCATTATAAATAAGTACAAACAAAAATTTAAATAAACAGCAATGAAAAAGTACATTTTCTTATTATCGGCTTTTGCAGCAATTGCAGTGACTGGTTGCCGTAAAATCGAAACGGATGGTGAGATCCAGGTAGTGGTGGTGAACGGCGGAGGCGGAACAACAACCGGTGAAACTATCACCCTGCAGGGCCGTATCAATGCAGATACTGTATTACGTAAGAAAAACACCTATATCCTGAAGGGACTGGTGTATATGGTGGGGAATCATACCATGACCATTGAAGCCGGCACTACTATTAAAGGATCATTCAGCGGTTCCGATGTGGCGGCCCTGATCATTACCCGCGGTTCTAAGATCATTGCCCCGGGTACACCCAGCGAGCCGATCGTGTTTACTTCAGCAGCACCCAATCCGCAGTCAGGCGACTGGGGTGGTATCGTTCTCTGCGGTAAAGCCCCGATCAATACCAGTTTTAATGGTACCGCCGGTCTTTACCAGGTAGAAGGTGGAATTGATAATGCGAATGGCGATGGCCTGGCCGGTTCAGGAGATGCGGTTGTACCTGCTGCTGTTTCAAACGACAACTCAGGCACACTTTCCTACGTGCGTATCGAGTATGCCGGTTATGCCTTCCAGCCTGACAAAGAAATCAACAGCCTGACGATGGCCGGTGTAGGTAGCGGTACCACGATCGATCACGTGCAGGTGGTATATGCGAAGGATGATGCTTTTGAGTGGTTTGGCGGTACAGTGAACTGTAAATACCTGATCGCTTACAAAACACAGGATGATGATTTTGATACTGATAACGGTTACAGTGGTAAAGTTCAGTTTGGCCTGATCATCCGCGATTCACTGATCGCTGATATCTCCAACTCTGAAGCCTTCGAAAGCGATAACAATGCCAGTGGTACAACGGCTACTCCGAAAACAACGGCCATCTTCAGTAATATCACTGCTATCGGCCCGCGTGCCACAGTTACGAATGTGGGAAGCTCCCTGTTCCGTGGCGGCGCACATATCCGTCGGAATACCGGCATTTCAATCTTCAATACTATTTTCCTGGGCTGGCCCCGTGGTGTGGAAATTGATGCCACCACCGGTACATCCACTGCTCTGAACATCGAAGACAGCACCCTGCGGTTAAGGAATATCACCATTGCCGGTTGTGCCACGCCCACCCGTTTCAGCGGAACAGCGGGCGCCACCATCACCAATGATGCGGCTTTCACTACCTGGTTTGGCAATACCTTTTATGGCAATGAGATACTGGCCAACACATCAGATGTTAAGCTGATTCAGCCCTTTAACTACACGGCACCTGACCCCACCCCATTTGCCGGTTCCAATGGGAACCAGAGAGTACTTAGCGGTGGCAACTTCACAGATTCCAAATTCACCGGTGATACTTTCTTTGACAAAACAGTTACTTTCCGTGGCGGTATTGCACCGGCCGGTGAACTCGCCAGCTGGTGGAAAGGATGGACCAAATTCAATTATAATTAAGAAGTTCGATCAATAACCATTATCCGTGCTACAGCCCCGCCATTGGCGGGGCTTTTTTAATATACAGATAATATTTACCTGATACCAGGGTAATACTGATTGAGGAATTTTACATCAGTTCTTACCCGGTAAAAAGGATAGATTTTAGTAAGTAAACCGGTTGCATTATATCTTAAGCAGTCCCCGCCCCGCTTTTCTAAGCGGGGCGGTTGTGTTTACAGGAGGGCTGCTGCGTTTTCATACGCTGACCGGGCGGATTCCTTTAAGAGGGACTGAGGGAGACTAAAAAGATATTCAAGGGACTCGCTGATGCTGTTTGAATAATCAATTTTTAGTGCAGGACCGGGGTTATTGATCCAGGTATTGAAATGTTCTTCAAAGGAGGTATCAATTGAAGGGAGACAGGGGATGCCGAGTTTTTTCAGCCCCGCGGCATTGCATTGCTGCTCATACTGACCGGCGATCGGGATCGCCATTATTTTTTTTCCCAGGTGAATGGCTTCTGCCGGTGTTTCAAAGCCGGCCCCGCATATAATGCCGGCACAGCCAATCATACTCCTGGTAAACAGCTCCCTGTCCACCGGCATGTATTGAATATTCTTTTCTTCCCGGATGATCCGGGTCTCCCGGGAAAAAAGCTGGAAGCGGTGATCCGGGAACTGACTGAATATTTCAGTCAGTTCCGGTTCACACCAGGATGGAAGGTAAATGGTTATATGGTTTTCGTTTAGCGGAACCGCGTCCAGGATTTCTTTTTTTATTACCGGCTGAAAAATACCGGTATCATACTTTTCAAAATGATAGCCGGTATGACAGGCCGCTTTGACAAAACGGGTCAGGATCCATTCGCCGGGAGTTGATTTTTTTGCCGGTCGGGGAGTAAGATCAGAAAGGAAACTGGCCTGGTGACCAAAATGCACAGAAGGAATTTTTTTCCGGGCACAGGCCGCGGATGTGATATAGTCAAAATCATTCAGCACCAGGTCGTACTTCTCTACAGGGAGGTCGCGTATCTCCCGCCTTACCCTTACCGGATTCAGTTTGCGGGTGATTTCCCAGTAGTCAAGTCCGCCATGACAGTTGTAAAACAAACTGATTCCTTTGCTCCGGTATTTTACCGGACCGTTCAGCGGCAGGTGGGCATTGTCGCCACTCAGGAATATATCCACTTCACCAAATTGCTGCAGGTAGGGGAGCAGGGTCATCGCCCGGCTGATATGGCCATTGCCTGTGGCCTGAACCGCATAGAATATTTTCATCGGCTTATTGTTGAAGGGAGTTGATGAAAAGATTGATTTCGTCTGTCACTACGTTTAACGTGGGAATCTTTTTACTGATCGGGATAATCGTGGCCTTGCTATAGTCTTCTTCCCGGTAATGATAAATGTTCCAGTCATTGTTTACATATTCAAGGGCGGTCAGGTTTTCAATCCAGTCACCGCTGTTCAGGTATATCACACTCCCGTTTTTAGTTTCCACTTTCTTTTTCTGCGGCTGGTGAATATGCCCGCAGATCACATAATCATATCCCTTCTCAATGGCCAGTTCCGCGGCCGTTTGTTCAAAATCGGCAATCCAGGACACGGCTTTCTTCACCCCGTTCTTGATTTTTTTACTCAGACTCATTTTAGGACGGCCTATTTTTTTGAGTGACCAGTTGATGAACCGGTTGATCAGTATCAGCCAGTCGTAACCAAAGCCTCCGAGTTTGGCGATGATCTTGGCACTGCCTTTCGTGGTATTGTCAAATACATCCCCATGAAAGATCCAGGTCATCTTGCCATTGATCTCGATGACCAGTTTGTCGGTAAGCTGGAAGTTGCTCAGCTGAATACCACTGTATCGCCTGAGCATTTCATCATGATTGCCGGTAATGTAAATCACCCGGGTGCCTTCACTCAGCAGGTTGAAAATTTCTTTAATGACCTGCAGGTGGGTGCCCGGGAAATACCGCTTGGAAAACTGCCATCCATCAATGATATCCCCGTTCAGGATCAGCAGGCGGGGGGATATACTCCGGAGATAGTTGACTATTTCACTGGCATGGCATCCGTAAGTGCCGAGATGGAGATCGGATAGTACGGCTACTTCAAGGTTTCTTTTATTCAACGTATACGGTTTTTCAAAATACGCAAAGGCATATAAACTCTACGATACCGGCAACTGAATTAACCGTGATGAAATTGTAAAGAAATTGTTATTCAGAATAAACAGTTATATAAATACTGCAGTTCCTGTTAACAGTGTTAGCTGAATGTTACCGGGATCAATATTGTTTTTTCTTTCACATTACAATAACGATTCGTTCACTTCATGGTAAGACCAACTTCATTTTGGGATGCCACCTTAGCGCCCTTATTGGATGGGTACATAACTAAAACAAATTCTTATGACTACATTTTTTCAACTCCGGTTTAAGCAGCCGCTCTTTATGCTTATGCTAGTTTTTTTGTTGCCGGTTGTCTCTATGGCGCAAAAGACAATCAATGGCAAAGTTGTTTCCGATGAAAATCAGCAACCATTATCTGGCGCTTCTGTTACACTTAAAAAGAATGGTAAAACAGCCATTACTGATCAATCAGGTCAGTTTTCCATTTCGGCCGCGGAAAAAGAAATTATTATCATCAGCAATGTGGGTTTTTCCACCATTGAAATTGCAGCTGGTGAAGCGGGGCTGGTCGTATTGAAACCAGACTCAAAAAGCATGAATGAAGTGGTGGTGACCGCCCTTGGTGTGAAAAAGGAAAGTAAAAAGATCGGCTATACTACCCAGGAAATAAAAGGAGCTGACCTGGTAAAAGCCAGGGAGCCGAATGCCGTGAGCAGTTTTAAAGGGAAAGTGGCCGGACTTACAGTGAATATTACCCCTGAACTGCTGCGTGCTCCATCGATCAACTTCCGCGGCGATGGCACGGTATTGTTTGTGGTGGATGGTGTGCCCATTAAATCCGACACCTGGAATATCAGTCCGGATGATATTGAGAGTTATACTTTCCTGAAAGGCCAGACAGCCGGTTCACTTTATGGTTCACTGGCACAGAACGGGGCTATTATTATTAATACCAAAAAAGGAACAAAAGATAAAAGGGGTGTATCAGTTGAGTTTAACTCCAGCACCATGTTTGAAAAAGGATTTCTTTCTTTTCCCCGTTACCAGGATCAGTATGGTCCCGGTTCACAGGGCAAATACGCTTTTAAAGATGGTGTGGGCGGCGGATTAAACGACAATGACTATGATGTCTGGGGACCTCGTTTTGACGGGCAGTTGATTCCACAATATGATGGAGAAGTTACACCCGGGCAAACCTATACCACCACCTTCCCGAATGGTACCACATTTACGGGAAATATCAAACCTACTCCCTGGGTGGCCCGTGGTAAGGATAACCTGAAAGAATACCTGCAGACCGGCCTGGTATCCACCAATCACTTTGCGATCGCATCACATACAGAAAGCTCTGATGTGCGGTTTGGTGTGGGACATACCTATCAGCGGGGTATTGTACCCAACTCCCAGTTGAATACCACCAACTTCAACCTTTCAGCCAGTCATAAATTTTCCAACAAACTGAAAGTGTCCGCTAACCTGAACTACAGCCGCCAGTATACCGATAATTTCCCGGATGTAAACTATGGCCCCAACAGCATGATCTATAACGTGGTGATCTGGGCCGGTGCTGACTGGAGTATGAAGGATCTTCGTAATTACTGGCAGGATGGTAAAGTAGGAATACAACAGAAATATGCGGAGTACCAGCGTTACAATAACCCCTGGTTTATGGCCTATGAGTGGCTGAGGGGACATTACAAGAATGATATTTACGGCTACCTGAATGTGGACTGGAAACTGGGCAGTGGTTTCTCCCTGATGTTCCGCCCAGGGTTCTCTACTTATGACCTGACCCGGACAGAAAAAATGCCTTATTCCGCCGGTGCTTACGGAAGAGATGACCGTAAAGGCGACTATCGTGAAGACCGTCGTTCTTTATTTGAAGCCAATAATGAAGTACAGCTGAAATACACCAATAAGTTCTTCAATAATTTCCTGAGCCTGGATGGATTTGTAGGAGGTAATATTAATACGATCCGTTACTCCGGTAACTATGCCACTACTGATTACCTGACCATTCCCGGACTTTATTCTTTGTCTAATTCGCTGAATCGCCCCTTTATTAACAGCTGGAACGCTAACCAGCTGGTGTTAAGTGGCTATTCTTCTTTTGATTTAGGATTAAGTAAATACGCGACCGTATCACTGACCGGCCGTTATGACAAACACTCCAACCTGCCGGTGGAGAACAATAAATATTTCTATTATTCAGCCGGTGTGGCTACAGCGTTGACTGATTATGTGAAAATGCCTGAACTGATTTCTTTTGCCAAACTGAGAGGATCCTATGCCACCGGCCGTGACGCGGGTATCGTATCAACCGTAGGTCCGCTTGGGTTTATTGGTGGTAATCCCCTGGGTTATGGTGATAATTACCAGTCGCCTTACGGACTGACCCGTTATGCCTTCAGTTCGAATTATACCTACTCTACCAGTACCACGTATAATAATGCACTGGGAGCTACCTATGTAAATGGATTGAATGACCCGAGTATCAAAGCAGGTAATAAGAAAACCCTGGAACTGGGTACGGATATCCGTATCCTGAAAAACAGGATCGGTCTTGACTTTACCTGGTACAGAACCATCAATGAACTGCTGACTTCAAGGTCAATCAGTCCTGCTTCAGGTTACACCAGTGTAACAGAGAATACCGGTGAGTTTAAATATAAAAACTCAGGTATTGAAATCGTAATGACTGGTTCACCAGTTAAAACCAAAAGCTTCAGCTGGGATGTAACCGTGAATGGATCTAAATTCAAACGGGTTTGGGTGAAAAACCCCTCTCCGAATAACTGGGTGAAAGATGGTGACCGTGTTGACCTGGTCTATGGCAATGCGTTCGTACGGACACCTGATGGTCAGCTGGTACATGGATCAAACGGAGTCCTGTTGCGTTATTCTGATCTCGGCTCTCCTGCCCGCCGGATTTTCGGACATGCTGACCCCGACTTTATCTGGGGAGTGACCAATACACTGAGCTATAAAAACCTCAGCCTGACCTTCCAGTTTGACGGGGTGATTGGCGGCGTATTCCACGACTATGTACGTCAGAAAACTTTGCAGGGTGGTCGTCACCTGGAAACAGTTCAGGGCGAATGGGGAGCTGCCCGTTATGATGATGTAAATGGCGGATCCTATGTGGCCAATGGCATTGTACTGGTAGGTACACCGGTACTGGATCCTGTAACCGGTGAAATTACCAACTGGAAAGACCTGACCACGGCTCCGAATACAAAGAAAACAACGGTACAGAACTATGCCAGCCGTTATGCCAGCATCCAGGACCTGAATATTATCAGCAAGACTTTCGCCAAACTCCGGGAAGTAACGCTGACCTATAAACTGCCGCAAGGTGTTTTTGGGAAAGTATTCAACCAGGCTTCTGTATCCCTGGTTGGCCGTAACCTGCTCCTGTTCTTCCCGGATAAATACAAGGACGTGGATCCGGATCAGTTTATGCAAAGCGGCGCTTCTGACCTGCAGACTCCGACCACACGTCGTTTCGGATTTAACCTTAACCTGACCTTTTAATTACCGGAATCACTTCACATTTAAACAAGAGGAAAATGAAAAAGACAATACAACTGCTTGCAGCGGCTTTCCTGGTACTGGGAATAGTCTCCTGTAAGAAAAAATATGATGAATATTCTGTCAACCCCAACCAGGCCACTGTAGTGCCTCCGGGTCTTTTGCTGGTAAAACAACTGAATGATATTGCTGGTGGACTAGGCGGCGTAGAGCCCTGGGGTGCTGTAGCGCGGTATAATCAGTACTTCTGCCGCAATTACCAGTATTATGGAGATAATACCTATGGTTTTAACGGGGGGCCTTTCGGGGTATATAACGGAAACCTGAAAAATGTGGAACGGATGGAAGCAGAAGCCACCAGGGCCGGTGCTGCCACGGTGAATCCCTATTCCGCCATTGCCAGGTTCCTGAAAGCTTACTATTATTATAATCTCAGTTCATTAATGGGTGATGTGCCCATGAGTGAGGCCGTCAAGGGACTGGAAGGAACATTTGCCCCTAAATATGATGATCAGAAAACCGTTTTTCTGCAGGTGATCAAATGGCTGGATGAAGCCAATGATGATTTTGCCACACTATCTACCGGAAATGAAGGGGCTGCCGTGGCATCTTTTGATATTTATTACCATGGGGATTTTTCAAAATGGAGAAAACTGGTGAATGCGTTCAAACTGAGAGTGCTGATCAGCCTGACCAGGAAAGCGGGGGATACCGACCTGAAGATCGCCACCCGGATCAATGAAATGATGACGAATACGGCTAAGTTTCCTTTATTCGCCAGTTCTGCTGATGATCTGCAATATGTATATAACAATGATGTAAACCGTTACCCGACCACACCGGTAGCTTATGGTTTCGATGCACTCCGCCTCAATATGGCTGAAACCTATGTAAAATCATGTACCGATATCAAAGACCCGCGTGTATTGATTACCTGTGAACCGGCCTGGAAAATAGTAGATGATAATGGTTATGCGCCAACTGATTTCAGGGCCTTTATCGGTTCGCCAACAGGACAGGATCAGAATATTATGGAAGCCAATGCACTGACCGGTAAATTGAGCCTTATCAACCGCTACCGGTATTACCGGACCAACGTAGGTGAAAATTTCATTATTGCAGGCTATACAGAAATGTGTTTCAATATTGCGGAAGCGATTAATCGCGGGTATACAGCAGGAAATGCGGAGACCTGGTATAAACAGGGGATCCAGAATTCACTGGGCTTCTATGGGATTGTTAATGGCAGCAATGCGGTAAACTATCTGCGTCCGGGTCAGTCTATCGGCAGCTGGACCCCCACCAGTTTCAGTTTCGATTTCAATACATATTACGCGCAACCTACGGTTGCCTATGAAACAGGTGCGGCCGGATTAAACAAAATCCTCCTGCAGAAATATATCGGGTTCTTCCAGAATTCCGGATGGGAGGCCTATTATAATAACCGCCGTACCGGTGTTCCCGTTTTTTCAGCGGGTGTAGGTGTCGGAAATGGCGGTTTACTTCCGGTTCGTTGGTCTTACCCGGGTTCAGAGCAGAATGTAAACGGCGTGAACTGGAAAGCAGCCGTAGACAGGCAGTTTTCCGGGAACGATGATCTGAATGGCCAGATGTGGATACTGAAACCTTAATTAGTATAGAAGTAGTTTTTAAGCATAAGCAAAAAGCGAGCAGTTCAAATCAGGCGGAACTTTTCCAGGTTCCGCCATTTTTAAAATAGTATTATAAAGATTCAAATCATTAAATCATGAATAAAATTGTAATTGGTATCCTGGCTTTGTTGCTGACCATCCAGGGACATGCACAGCAAAAAACAGAAAACCTGATCATCATTACCCTGGACGGCATGCGCTGGCAGGAAGTATTCAAAGGGGCAGATTCCCTGCTTATCAGGGACAGTACATATACCCGTGACCGGAAGGAACTCCAGGAAAAATTCTGGTCATCCAATCCGGATGAAAGACGCAGAAAACTTTTCCCGTTCATCTGGAATACTATTGGCAAAGAAGGTCAGTTATATGGAAACAGGCAGGCCGGTAATAAAGTGGATAATGCCAATCCCTACTGGTTCTCTTACCCGGGGTATAATGAAATCTTTACTGGTTACCCGGATACAGCGGTGAATTCGAATGATAAAATATATAACAGGAATGAAAATGTACTGGAATTCATCAACAGGCAGCCTGCCTATAAAGGCAAGGTGGCCGTTTTTGCCACCTGGGATGTGTTCCCCTATATTCTGAATCAGCCCCGCAGTGGTATTTATGTGAATGCAGATGCAGATAGTATTCCTGGCCTTAACCCCTCCCTGAAGCTGTTGAATGATATGCAGTACCTGGCTCCCCGCCCCATTGGCGTAAGACCGGATCTGCTGACCTATTTTGCTGCCCGGGAGTACCTGAAAGCAAAACAACCCAAAGTGCTGTATATCGCTTTTGATGAAACGGATGATTTTGCCCATTCGGGTATGTATGACCAGTATCTTGGCAGTGCCCATGCCCAGGACGCCATGATCGCTGATTTATGGAAGCTGGTTCAGTCGATGAAATCCTATCAGAATAAAACCACCCTGATCATTACCTGTGATCACGGAAGAGGGGATACCATAAAAGAGGAATGGAAGCACCATGGCCAGAAAATTAAAGATGCCCACGAAATCTGGATAGCTGCCATCGGCCCCGATACACCCGCTGATGGTGTGGTGAAAACCAACAGCCAGCTCTGGCAGGCACAACTGGCTTCCACCTTTGCCCGGGTGCTCGGATTAAATTTTACTCCGGCCCATCCGCACCAGGAGCCGGTAAAATCCATTTATACGAAGTAACTTGCCGGGTATAATTTGTCATTTATGAAACGGTTCAGCCAGTTTTTAATCCTGATAGCTTCGTTTTCCGTTTTACAGGCACAGCGCCCCGGAACCTTTGTTCCCGGTAAAACGGAGAAAGTACTTCTTTCAAACGGGTGGAGTCTGAGTCCTGCCGGACGTTCGCTGCCACTTGGTGATTTACCATTAAATATGGCGGTGAGCCGTTCCAAGAAATGGATAGCCGTAACCAACAATGGCCAGAGTGTGCAGAGTATCCAGTTAGTGGATCCCGTAAAGGAGAAAGTGCTCGATGTGGTTGAAATACCGAAATCCTGGTATGGACTTAAATTCAGCCCGGACGAAAAATTTCTTTATGCCAGTGGCGGAAACGACAACTGGATCCTGAAGTATAGTATCAGTAAGAATAAACTGACACTGGTTGACAGCATTATTCTTGGTGTTAAATGGCCGGAAAAAATTTCACCGGCAGGAATTGAACTGGATGAAAGGGGTAAAACCATTTATGTGGTGACCAAGGAAGATAATTCGTTGTATGTGCTTGATCTTCCTTCCAAAACAATCCGGTTCAAGCTGAACCTGGTGGAACCTGCGTATGCCTGCCAGCTGTCCGCGGATAAGAAAGACCTGTATATTTCACTCTGGGGTGGAAAAAAAGTACTCGTGTATAATCTGATGAGCCGTACCATACAGTCTGCGGTTGATGTGGGCGAGAATCCCAACGAATTGCTCCTTTCAAAAAACGGCCGGTTTTTATATGTGGCCAATGCCGGTGATAATTCAGTATCCGTGATCGATATAGCCAAACGAAAAGTACTGGAAGTACTGAATGCTGCCCTCTACCCCAATGCTCCAACTGGTTCTGCCAGCAACGGGTTGGCACTCAGCGAAGATCAGAAAACGCTGTATGTGGCCAATGCCGATAATAATTGCCTCGCTGTTTTTGATGTCAGCAAACCCGGATTCAGTCAGTCCAAAGGCTTTATTCCCACGGGCTGGTATCCCACCAATGTAAAAGTGATCGGCAAGAAAATATTTGTGAGTAATGGAAAAGGTTTCTCCTCCCTGCCCAATGCAAAAGGCCCCGATCCATCCAAAAAAGATCAGGAAGTGAATTACCAGCAAGGGGATTACCGAGGCCAGCAGGCCAGGATTGAATATATAGGCGGGTTGTTTAAAGGCACCATGAGTATTATTGATATACCGGCGGCCTCCACGCTGGCCAACTACTCAAAAGAAGTATATGCCAATACCCCTTATAACAAGGAAAGAGAACTGCACTCAAACGGGGAAGCCGGTAACCCTGTTCCAATGAAAATAGGGGACCCTTCGCCCATTAAATATGTATTTTATGTAATTAAGGAAAACAGGACTTATGACCAGGTATTAGGCGATATGCCTGCGGGTAACGGTGATACAAGCCTGGTATTATTTGGGAAGAATATTACTCCCAATCAACATAAGCTGGCGGGTGAATTTGTATTACTGGATAATTTCTATGTGGATGGTGAAGTAAGTGCCGATGGTCATAACTGGAGTCTGGCGGCTAACGCCAATGACTACCTGGAAAAAACCTGGCCCACCAGCTACGGAGGCCGGGGCGGCAGTTATGATGCGGAAGGAAACCGGGAAGTATCCAATCCGGACAGGGGTTTTATCTGGGACTACTGCAAGAGAGCCGGGGTCAGTTACCGTACTTATGGTGAATTCGCCGATGATTATAAAGCCAATATCAAGGTCCTGGAAAATCACTTTTGTCCTTATTATACCAGCTGGGATGAGAAGGTCAGGGATACCTCCCGTTTTTATCAATGGAAAAGGGAATTTGATTCTTTACTGGCTGCGAACAATGTGCCGCGTTTCAATTCACTTCGCCTGATAAATGATCATACGGAAGGACAACGCCTGGGCCGCCCGACTCCTTTTGCCCATGTGGCGGATAATGACCTGTCGGTTGGTCTGTTTGTGGAATACCTTTCCAAAAGTCCGATATGGAAGGAAACAGCCATTTTTATTGTAGAGGATGATGCACAGAACGGTCCGGATCACGTCGATGCGCACCGGACAACCGCCTATGTTGCCGGGGGATTTGTAAAACGCAATTTTGTGGATCATACCATGTATTCTACTTCCTCCATGCTGCGTACCATTGAGCTGATCCTGGGATTGCCGCCGATGAGTCAGTATGATGCGGCGGCTGAACCCATGTGGCGTTGTTTCAGTAACCAGTTTCACCCGGAGCCCTTTCAATCAGTACCCGCCCTGGTGGATTTAAACGAAAAGAATAAAAAGAACACCCCCAGTGCCCGCCTGAGTGAAACCTTTGATCTCAGTAAAGAAGATGCCATCCCTGACCTGGTATTCAGTGAAGTAATCTGGAAAGCGGTGAAAGGAGAGGGAGCTGTAATGCCCGCCCCTCGCCGGAGTGCTTTTCTGAAAAAGAATGAGACAAAGGATGATGATGATTAATAAACTGTATCCGCATAATAAACTGATCCGGCTGTACACAACAGCCGGATTTTTTTTGCTTACATAGAATTAAAGGTTTGTTCATACAGGCTTAACCCGGTTGCTGCCCCTTCCTTCTACCTTTCGGCAAATAATTTACAATGTCAATTAAACTGGCTGTTTTTGATATGGCAGGCACTACTGTCATGGATAGTAATAATGTAGCTCGTGCATTTATAAATGCCTTCGACAAACACGGAATTGAAATAACGGCGGCGGATGCCAATCCCCTGATGGGTTATCACAAACCACTGGCCATACAGCTGATGCTGGAGAAACTGGAGATTGAGCCCGACCCGGAGTTTATCGAAGAGATTCATGCCGATTTTGAAGAGGAGATGGTTGATTTTTATGAGTATGACCCTACTGTAAAACCAATGCCCGGTGCCGAGGATATTTTTCTGCAGTTAAAGGAGAAGGGGATACGCATTGCGTTGAATACCGGATTTTCAAAGCGGATTGCAGATACCATCGTCCATCGTTTCCAGTGGATGGAAAAAGGACTGGTGGATGATTATATCGGGAGCAATGAAGTGGCCATGGGCAGACCCTACACTTATATGATCAGTGAACTGATGAAAAGAGCGGGTGTGGAAGATGCAGACGAAGTCATTAAAATCGGGGATACACCCGTGGATATTGAAGAAGGTAAGAATGCGGGTTGCCGCTTTGTCATTGCCATGACCACCGGGGCCACTGTTCAATCTGTACTTGAAGAAGGGAATCCCAGTCATATTCTCCACCAGCTTTCCGAGATACCTGCCATCCTGCAATAATGAATACACTGCCGCTTCACTTGTCCAGGAAGGAATGGCAGGTTTCCCTGCTGGCCGCTGTGTCCGCTTTTTGTGTATACACTTGTATGTATGCCTTCCGCAAACCATTTACTGCAGCAGATTTTTCCGGTATTGCCTTTGCCGGTGTGGATTATAAAATATGGCTGGTGATCGCACAAACCATCGGGTATACGGCCAGCAAGTTTTTCGGGATTGGGTTTATCGGGTCCATGCAGACGGATAAACGGGCAACTGCCATTCTTAAACTGATATTTATTTCCTGGATATCCCTTTTGTTTTTTGCTTTGTTCCCGGCCCCTTTTAACCTGTTGTTCCTTTTTTTCAACGGATTCCCGCTCGGGGTGATTTATGGATTAGTGTTCAGTTATCTCGAGGGTCGCAGAACGACAGAATTGCTGGGAGCCGTACTATCCGCCAGTTTCATCTTTGCCTCCGGTTTTGCGCAATCAGCCGGTAAATATGTGTTGCTCGAATGGCATGTGTCTGAATACTGGATGCCCTGGGTGACAGGTCTGCTTTTTTTTCCGGTGCTTATTCTTTTCACCTGGTTACTGGATAAAACCCCCTTGCCTGATTACCGGGATATCAGTTCCCGCACCGAGCGGAAACCCATGAGTAAGAAAAGAAGGAGGGATTTTATCAGGACATTTTTTCCCGGGATTGCCTTACTGATCACTTCCTATGTCATGCTCACCATTGTGAGGGACTACCGCAGCAATTTTGCCTCCAATATGTGGAATGAATTGGGTTATGGGAATAATGCTTCCGTATTCACCCAAAGTGAACTCCCTGCTTCCCTGCTGGTGTTGGTACTGATGAGCTTACTGATCCTGATCCGTAAAAATATCCGGGCCCTGATGGTCAATCATATTGTGATCGTGTCGGGGTTCCTGATCTCCATATTCAGCAGCCTGCTTTTCCTGGAGGACGGCATATCCGCTTTCTGGTGGATGACCCTCAGCGGGGTCGGGCTTTATATCGGCTATGTACCTTTTAATTGTATGTTATTTGAACGGCTGATCGCCAGTTTCCGCTATGTTAGCAATGCGGGGTTTATCATTTATGTAGCGGATTCATTCGGTTACCTGGGCAGTACCGGAATCCTGTTTGTAAAAAATTTTACCAGTGTCAATCTTTCCTGGACCAGCTTTTTCATCCGGCTTGTGCTGATTGGTTCAATTGCCGGGATAGGCCTGGTGATCCTGTCGGCCATATATTTTAAACGTAAACACAAGAATAGTTCACCTTATTCAACAGACTGATCGTATGCAAAAAAACGCCATTGTTATCGGGGCAGGTATTGCCGGACTGGCAACCGCCAGGGCCCTGGCTTTAAAAGGATATAAAGTAAAAGTAATTGAACGAAGTGGTAAGGCCGTTGGGGCCTCCATCCGGAATTTTGGGATGGTATGGCCGGTTGGACAACCCGAGGGTGAATTATATGAAACGGCGCTCCGTTCCCGCAGCATCTGGAAAGAAGTATGTGCAGAAGCCGGTATCTGGTTCGACGAAGTGGGTTCACTGCATATGGCTTACGCACCCGATGAGTGGGAAGTAATGAACGAATTTGCCGCAAAAGCAGATAAGGGTCGAGGTTGCTGCTTACTGTCACCGGCAGAGACAAATGCGATGTCAGGCGCCGTCATTAATTATAAATTACAGGGAGCACTCTATAGTCCGGATGAAGTGATCATCGATTCAAGAAAAGCGATTGCGGCTATCCCCGCCTGGCTGGAAGAAAAATTCGGCGTGGAGTTTACCTGGGGCAGGGCGGTAACCGCCGTGCGCTACCCGGTAGTAGAACTCGGCGAGGAACGCCTGGATGCCGACCTGGTCGTGGTTTGCAGCGGGGCTGATTTTGAAACCCTTTTTCCAGAAGTATATGCCAATGCACCGCTTACTAAATGCAAACTGCAGATGATGCGGATGATTGCCCAGCCGGAGAACTGGAGAATTGGCCCGGCTCTATGTGGCTCCCTTTCCCTGATTCATTATAAAGGATTCGCGGCTGCTCCTTCGCTAGGTAAACTGAAACAACGTTACCAGGAAGAATATGCGGAGTATTTAAAATGGGGTATCCATGTAATGGTTTCGCAGAATGAAACAGGTGAACTGACCATTGGTGATTCACACGAATACGGTAATACGCATGATCCGTTTGACAAACAGTTTATCAACCAGCTGATCCTGGATTACCTGAAATCCTTTGCCCGGTTCAGGGATGAACGCCTGATCGAAACCTGGAACGGTATTTATCCAAAACTCACAAACGGGGCCGACTACCTGGCGCTGCAGCCGGAGAACGGCGTATTCATATTTAACGGACTGGGCGGAGCGGGTATGACTTTATCCTTTGGACTTGCTGAAAAACTGATGGAACCATTTTAATCAACGAATATGGACGAAGCCAGGCGAAAACTCCAGGAAGAAGGAGATATTAATTTTTCCGCAGGACGGGAGGAATGGTACCGGCAACTGGATCCGTTCACCATTGAATGGCTGGAAAAAGATGCGGCTCTTTTCCTGCATCAGTCCTTGTCCACTCCCTGTCTGAATGTGATTGACTCCTGCGAAGGAATCTATATTACCGATACCAATGGAAAAAAGTATATGGATTTTCATGGAAACAGTGTACACCAGGTCGGGTACCGGAATCCATTGGTGACAGAACGGATGAAAGTGCAACTGGACATTCTTCCATTTTCACCTCGACGGTATACCAACAAAACAGCCATAGCGCTCGCT
>CAZFLL010000044.1:0-19972 GCA_964519865.1 uncultured Chitinophaga sp.
GATACCAAGGTGTTTCTGGATTTGTTGAAGTAGGTTTTAACACACCTGCCTACCGGCAGGCAGGTGTGTTAAAACAAAAAATCCCGCCTTAGCGGGACTTTTTCTTTATAATATTAATTACTACTCCTCTGATTTTACCTGTGCCAGCAGCTTTTCCTCAATCACTTTCTTAAAAATATGTTTCGGGAATGCCCCGGGCTGCATCGAAGGTTCACCCGCTGAGTCGATAAATAATAACGTGGGTATACTCTGAATACCAAATACAGCAGATAATTCCTGTTCAGCGTCTGTATCCACTTTATAGATCAGCAGCCGGCCCTCGTATTCTGCCGATAATTCTTCCAGCACAGGTGCCACCATTTTACAGGGACCGCACCAGTCAGCATAAAAATCAATGATCGCCGGCAGGGAGCCCAGGTATTTCCATTCTTTTTCTGTTTCGTAATTGAAGACCTTATCCTTAAAGTCCTGTGTGGTCATTTTTATCGTTGGCATAATTGTTTATTTAAGCAAAAATACCCCGCTTTTAAAAATGATCCGGTGACAATAATCACAGGGCCATGGCAGGTTGGCTCACCTTTTCAAGGGCCTGCTCAATATCCCGGATAAGATCATCCGGGTTTTCAATGCCGATACTGAGCCGGATCAGCCGGTTGCTGATATGCAATTCCTCCTTTTCCTCATCAGGCACATCGGAGTGGGTCATGGTTGCCGGATGTTCGGCCAGGCTTTCTGTACCACCAAGACTTACGGCCAGTTTAATATGCCGCAGGTTATTGAGGAAGGTGAATGCTTCATATTCACCGCCTTCAATATCAAAACTCAGCATGGCCCCCTTACCGAGGCATTGTCTTTTAAAGATGGCTTCCTGGTCCGGATTATTTTTCCCGGTAAAGCCGAGGTAATAAACTTTCGTCACTTTGGGATGCCCGGACAAGTAAGCGGCCACTTTCTCTGCATTAACAGCCGCCGCCTCCATTCTTATTTTAAGTGTTTCAAGACTCCTCATCAGCAGCCAGCTGGTATGCGGATCGATCATGGTACCAAAAAAAGTACGGGTCTTTTTGATCTTTCCAATCAGGTCAGCGGATCCCACCACTGCCCCGGCGATCACATCGCTATGTCCGCCGATATATTTGGTGGCAGAATAAAGTACCAGGTCGGCACCCAGCTTCAGCGGATGCTGCCATAGCGGTCCCATATAAGTATTATCCACTGCCAGTATTACTTTTTTATCCGGAAAAGAGAAGCGCTGCGCGATAATATTACACATATTAATATCGATGAGGTCATTGGTTGGATTGGCCGGCGTTTCAATAAAAATCATCTTCAGTCTCTTGGCGCTGCCACTTTCCACCAGCATTTTTTCAATGTCCTTACGGGTCTGTCCGGCCCTGAACCCGATCACTTCCACTCCATAATGTGTCAGGATATAATGGATGAATTTATGGGTCCCGCCATAGAGCGGGTTACTGTAAAGGACCACATCACCCGGACTCAGGAAAGTCATCAGTGTAGTGGCAATGGCGCTCATACCACTGGAGAAAGCAGCTGCTTTCTCTCCCCCATCCCATAGCTTCAGTCTTTCTTCCAGTATTTCCATATCCGGGTTATTGATCCGGCTATAAATGAGTCCCATTTCCTCGCCTTCATGCCCGGGTTTTCCGTAGGCCATTTCAAAAAAAGCCTTGCCCTCTTCCGCTGATTTAAATACAAAAGTAGAGGTCTGGAAGATCGGGCATTTTACCGCTCCTTCACTGAGTTCAGGTTTGTATCCAAATCCCAGCATCTGGGTTTCCGGGGATAATGTATGTTTCATACAGGCAGTTTTTGATTGAATTCTAATTTCATACAATAAATCCGGCAAAGCGCTGATTTTGAAAAAAGTAGAAAATAAATCTGTTTTGACCATATATAGCCACCAAAAAAGATATATTATCCTGATTATTGATTATTTTTAGATAATTCATCTTTTATGCTCCTGAATAAAACAGATATCCGCCTGCTGGAATTGCTGCAGGCCGATGCGCGGCTCACCACCAAAGAACTGGCTGACAAACTGGGTAAATCAGTAACCCCCGTGTATGAAAGAAAACGAAGACTGGAGAATGAAGGATTCATTACCCGTTATACGGCCATCGTGGACAAGAATAAAATCGGGAAGAGCCTGGTGGCATTTACCAATGTACAGTTAAGGCAGCATGCCCAGCAGATCCTGTTGAATTTCGAAAAGACCATCGTAAAATTTGAAGAAGTCATGGAATGTTACCACATGACCGGTGTATATGATTACCTGCTGAAAGTAGCCGTAACTGATATGGCAGCCTACCAGGATTTCATAGTGAATAAACTGGCCAAACTCACTGATATCGGCACCGTACAAAGCAGTTTTGTCATGACGGAAGTGAAACACGAAACCGCGTATAAAATAAAATCCGCCTGAAAAAAAAGATGCTGCTTCTTCAAAGAAACAGCATCAGTCAAGCAGTAAGCAATCAGCCGTTAAATCAGAGCATCGTTTTGGGAATAGAATATTTTGTCTTAGCCAGTCCTGTCTGGCTCAGTACCTTATACCCTCCCTTTATATTCACCAGGTGATCAAAGCCCCTTGATTTAAGGATGGAGCACATGATCAGTGAGCGGTAACCACCGGCACAATGAATAAAATATTTTTTATTCCGGTCAAGCTGGGCCATATTCTGGTTGATAAAATCGAGTGGAAAATTCTCGGCCCCCATCAGGTGTTCGGAATCGAATTCACTTTTCCGCCGCGCATCCAGCAGGTTGGTATGTTTGCTGTCCATTTCGTAGAGGGTGGCAAAATCTTCCGGCCCGATCTCTTTAATTACTTCAGTTGTAAAGCCGGCTTCTTTCCAGGCCTGAACACCACCTTTCAGGTATCCGATGGTATGATCATATCCTACCCTCGCCAGTCTCACGATCACTTCCTCTTCACGTCCTTCATCAGCCACAAAGAGGATGGGTTGCTTCAGGTCGGTGATCAGCGTGCCAACCCAGGGGGCAAAACTGTCATCCACCCCGATAAATATGGAACCGGGTATATGTTCCGCGGCAAATTCTTCTTTTTTCCTTGTATCCAGTACCAGCGCATCGGTGCTTTCCCAGATCGCTTCAAATTCTTTTGGTAAGAGCGGGTTCATGCCCTTGTGAATCACTTCATCAATACTCTGCATGCCTCCTTTCAGATTCAGCAATACATTAAAGGGGAAATACTGGGGCGGTTCAACCAGCCCGTCTGTGACCGCTTTAATAAACTCCTCTTTTGTCATATCCGCCCGGAGTGCATAGTTGGTGGCTTTCTGATGACCCAGGGTATCCGTGGTTTCCTTACTCATGTTTTTACCACAGGCACTTCCGGCACCATGACCCGGGTACACAATCACATCATCCGGTAAGATCATTATCTGGTTGCGCAGTGAATCATATAAATGACCTGCCAGTATCTCCGGGGTCACTTCGGCCTTTAATTTTTGTACAAGGTCAGGACGGCCCACATCACCGATAAACAAGGTATCACCGGTGAAAATGCAATGTTCTTTTCCCTTTTCATCAAAAAGCAGGTAGGTGGTGGATTCCATGGTATGTCCGGGTGTATGCAGCACTTTGATGGTCACATCACCCAGTTTGAGCAGCTCAGCATCCTTCGCCACATGTACATCGTAATCGGGAGCTGCGGTAGGGCCAAAGACAATGGTCGCCCCGGTTTTATTCGCCAGGTCCAGGTGTCCGCTCACAAAATCTGCATGGAAATGGGTTTCCAGGATATATTTAATGGTCGCGCCGTTACGATCGGCTTTGTCAACATAAGGTTTTGTTTCCCGCAGGGGGTCAATAATGGCCGCTTCCCCTTTACTTTCAATATAATAGGCGGCTTCTGCCAGGCAGCCGGTGTAGATTTGTTCAATTTTCATTCTTCAACTATTTAATGGGTGGTATATATGTTTTACAAAAAACTGCCAGGAGTAAAATTGAATATTACTCCCGGTAGTTTATGTGCTCTTGGTTACGCAAAGTAAAACCCGCATGACGAAACCATGACTGATCACAATCAGCCTCAAACCTGCTTTCCGTCTGTTTCCCGGCAAGGGACCACCCGGTCTTTTTTGTAACAATAGTCACCGCTTTCCCGGTACCATTCCCGGAACTTTGCAGAAATGACTGAATATGACCCTTGTTGACAGAATAAAAAGCGGGTGGACCACCCTTAAATTCGTGCGTGTTGGGCTGGGTTTATTAATTTTGTACTCCTCCATCAGCGAAGGACAGGTGCCGGGTATATTCCTGGGTGGTTTTTTCCTGGTTTTCTCTTTATTGACCGACGGGGTCTGTTGTGCGGGAAATGCCTGTTATACACCACCTGCCAGGAACCTGGATCCAAAGACTGTTGAAAATACCGACTATGAAGAACTGGGCGTTAAATAATAAATGGACGATTATCGGGGTGGTGCTTGGAGCCCTGGGAGGTTACCTGTACTGGCAACAAATAGGGTGCAGTAGCGGGACCTGTATGATTACCTCTAAATGGCTGAACAGCACGGCATACGGGGCAGTTATGGGGGGATTGCTATTTAGTATGTTTAAAAAGGAAAAGCATGCAGACAAGCAGTAAGAAAGAGAGTTTTGGTGAAATTATCCGCGGCCGCACACCGGTTCTGGTGGATTTTACTGCCCAGTGGTGCGGACCCTGTAAGATGATGAAACCTATCCTGGAGCAATTGCATCAGCGCATGGGTGAAAAAGTCAGGATCATTAAAATTGACATCGATCAAAGTCCGGCAGCCGCGCAGGCCTATAATGTACAAAGTGTACCCACCTTGCTTTTATTCCAGGAGGGGAAACAATTGTGGAGACAATCCGGGGTGATTCAGGCCGGACAACTGCAGAAGATAATAGAACAAAATACAACCAACGTTTAAGTATGTCAGAAAAACAAGCAAACCGGGGCTACCTCGCTTCCTCATTAAGTTGCCGTTGCCCCCGTTGCCGTGAAGGAAGATTATTCAAGAATCCGCTTACCCTCAGTTTTAAGAAGAACCTCGAAATGAATAAAAGCTGCCCGGTTTGCGGGCAGATGACGGAACTTGAAGTCGGCTTTTACTATGGCACCAGCTACGTCAGTTATGCCCTGACTGTTGCCCTCAGCATATCCACCCTGGTAGCCTGGTGGGTAATTATCGGACTTTCCACCGAAGACAACCGCTTTTTTTACTGGATGGGCTTTAATGCCCTGTTCCTGATCATGCTCCAGCCCTGGCTGATGCGGGTCAGCCGCAGTCTCTGGATCTCCTGGTTTGTGAAATATGACCAGAATTGGAAAGAAAACCAGCCCGAGGACTTTTCCGAAAGATTAAATGCAGACCAGGCGAGCAACTGGTAAGCCTAAAACCCCTATTTTTGTGCCCCTTTTGAACCAAACGGAGACCTGCTCGAGCGGTTGAAGAGGCACGCCTGGAAAGTGTGTATACCCCTAAAGGGTATCGAGGGTTCGAATCCCTCGGTCTCCGCCTTCGCCCTCCGAAGCTAAAGCTACGGAGGGCTTTTTGTTGAATTACCTCTATAAAAAATTGCGGGTCAGGGGGCTATGTTTACTTTTCCTTTATTGCCAGGTAGACACCCTTGATAATATTATACGCGACAAACAGCAACCAGAAACCTGCCACACCTTCTTTGCCCCACAGATCATAAGGCAGGGCCAGGAATTTATTCAGGATCACACGTCCCTTCATTTCCATCCCGGCGATATGGGCATAACTCCACCAGGCCAGGCCAGCAAAAAACAAAGCACCGATCACATTTATGATCCAACCCATTTCACGGGGTGATCTTTCAGTCTTAACAAGTTGATCCATAAACTGAGTGTTTTAAAGAATGAGCAGCAAAGTATTTATTAGTTAAAACCGGTTGCCTTCTATTTCCGGAGCATAAACCCAGGCTATTAATTGATCGTATACCACATACAAAAACCCTGAGTTATTGAATGATTAACTGTTATATCCGGCTTGCATTTATCTTTATATTTTACGGTAATCTTATGTGAACCGGTTGACACAATGGCTTTCATAATCTTTCCATCAACAGGTAAGGTTGAGCAGGTTGCACTGCCGGAATACGTTTGTGTCAGTTCCCCCAAGTAAGCATCATCAATATAAATACTTACCTGGCCGCAACTGCTGACTGCCCGCCCGGATGTGAAAATATAAGTCCCGATCGGTTCTTTGTCCCCATTCTCCAGCATCACCTTACCCACTGTTTCAATATATGTTTCCTTGTTACACCCGGTGAAAAGACAAAGAACAATGATCAGCCAGGCGTAAGCGCTTTTTTTTAGTTTACCCATAAATTGATTATTATAAGTGATAAATGTTTATTGATTTGCTTTCTTTTTCCCGAGTGACCATGTTTTCCCAAAAGTGAAATTCAGCAGGTCACTCTTTGAATACTCTGACATTACATTATTCGCCTTCCCGGCTGCCGGGTAGTTCTCCGCATAATTAAACGTTACCGTAATTCCGCCGTGAAACATAAATTGAGCCCCAACTGACAATACGGGTTTCTCCAGTTTAAAATCGTTATAGAATGACGGCTTCTCCCCGTACATCATAAAACGCAGGTAACTGTCACTTTCATTATCTGAGAGGTCAATACTAATACCAGCCCCTCCTTTAATTACAGAATAGTTAAATTCACCTTCCAGTATACGGTTTGTCGGTTGCAGGAAGGGATTGTTGAACTGAGACAAAGCAACATCCTGGTCATAGTTATAAGTTCCGTTACGATTATGGTAATCCGCTTCGAAAGCCAGTTTAACCCTCCTGACTCCGGCGCTTAACTTAACATTCGCGCCATAACAGAAAAGGAAATTTGAATTACCCAGCATTGGTAAAACACCTACTGTGAAATCAGGTGTAATACCCAAATCCCATGTTTTTCCCCGGTGAAGCCATAAATCAAATCCACCCTGGAAGGGTAAAACGGTAAGTCCCCTGATGATTGTTTCTGGAACATACCCCTGTTTGGGGACATCATTGGCAACCACAGGGTAATTCAACACCCCTGAAAAGGCAAAAATATTTACCCCTGCATGATGATTCCGGAATGATCTTGCTGTTTTGCTGTCATCCAGGATAGCATCCACTGCGATCTGGGAAGTAACCCCTGTCAACGCATTATCCAGTTTTAATTGCTTGTCTGCTTCATTCAGGCGTCTTTCAAAATCAAGCTGCTGCTGCCTCAATGTTTCAGTTGAAACCCCTTTTCCATTGGGTGAAGTATAGGTCTGCGTCTGGAACATGATCTGGTACATCTGGCTTGCCCGCTGTGCATTTTCCCCCATGCGGTTCATGATCTTATTGACGCGCGACTTTTCATAATTCTCCTGCCGCCTTTCCTCATTCTCCTGGCACCGTTTGATCATGGCCTGCTGGAAGTCAATCATCATATTCATGCTTTCTATCTGCCCGAGCAGGTAACGGTGCTGCTTACTGTTCCGGTCCGTATAATGGATCGCCATGATATAATCAAACTTTGCAGAAGCGAAATACGACTCCATATCATACAATATATCCAGGCTTTTTTGCCAGGCTTCTTTTCGCTTTGGTTCATTAAGATCATCGCGGAAAGACTCCATGTAAGGATTTGTGTCCCACCAATCCTTCTTTAACTCAAGTGCCTTATTGGGATCAAGCGCCATGCCATTATCAAACAATTTATCGCCCCTGGATACAAACTCCTCATACCTGACCGGATCATAGGACATATTCTCTTCATAGGCTTCTATGTCTTCTTTATCATCATCACGCCGTTTCTGTTGCTCTTTCTTTATTCTCCTTTTTTCCTCCTCTTCCCTGTTCTTCCTTTCTTCTTCCCGTTGCCGGTTCTTTTCCCTGAGTTCCTGATCTAGTTTTTTCCGGTCTGCCTTTTCAAGTTCTTCCTTCAGTTTATCCTGCTCTTTTTCGTTTTTCCTTTCCAGTTCATCATTTTTCCCATCAAGTATCTTGTCTGTTTTATCAGCCTCCTTTTCCTGTTGACGCATTTTCTCTTCCAGTTTCTTTTCATCCTCTTTCTGTCTTGCTTTCAGTTCTTCTTCCTGCTTTCTTTTTTTGTCATCTATTAACCGCTGTACCCGGATGACGCCGGCATCCGCACGGGAATCATCCACCCCTGTTTTTCCTGCCGCCTGAAAATTTGAAAGTGCGACCGCAAGATCCCCGGTTTTTTCGGCTTCTTCAGCATGTAATATGAAATCCCGGAAACTGGCCTCCTTTTCCTCCTGTGCCATCAGCGATCTGATCTTCTCGAGTTGACGGCCCGGATAACTATCCGCAAGCTGACTTTTAGATATTTTCAGATAAAGAGACGATGCCTCTCTGTATTGCCGGGCATTGAACAGCCGGTCTGCTTCACTGAGTTGTTCTGAATACTCCTTTTTATCTTTTTTCTCGCGTTCAGATTTTTCGATCAGATCAACCAGGATCCTCCAGGCCAACGGATCCGGTGTGTAATTAAATGATTCAAGCCCGGTCGCCACCAGGCTCCAGTTTGGATTATCCAGTTTATCAACGCTGGTATTAAAACTCCAGCTGTCTCCTGTAAAAATGTTCAGGTCATTCCTCGCACTGATGGCGAGGGAGAAACTCCCCTGCCTGGCTGCTCCATAATAAATGTCAAAGTTCACTTTAGGGTAGCTGCCGCCTAACCCGGATAGTTTCTCGATCAGGCCCGGGACTTCACGACCGTACCTGATGCCTTTATAATAAAACCCGGCATCGGCAAAAATATCAACACCCGTATAGGTGACCGAAAACACAACCTGGTTATCCATACGCCGGACGAGGTATTGCAGATTCGCTGTAGCATTGGCGGGCCCGTTATCACTGGATTCATACCTCGCGGTAATGGATTCACCATCCTGTATTACTTTCTGGGCGGATGTATTCCTCCCACAGAACAGGATTAAGACACATAGAGTCAACCGGATAAACCATTTTGCCATAACAGTTGTTTTTTGGGGAATTGTTAATAAATGAATTCTGAAAGCCTATTAGAATTATTCTTTTATTGCGCACACTTTATTTTATAATCCCTTTCCTGACGGCCCAACCCACTAGTTGTTGCGTATTATTGAACCTGGTTTTCCTGAGCATATTCCTCCGGTGCGTCTGCACCGTACTTTTCGCGATGCTCAGCTTCTGGCCTATCACTTCACTGGTGAATCCTTTCATTACCAGGTCCAGCACTTTCAACTCAGACCGGCTCAACTGCATATTAGAAAGCTGCTTTTCATGTTATTAAATTGGGAACTGTTCATAAACTTTTTTTAGAAAACAGCAGGATCTTTCCATCCGGTTTCTCTTCCACCTGCTCATTCACGATTATTTTCAATTTCTCCAGTGTACCTGGCCCGGTTTCCTTGCCAGGTTCGAACCGAATCACTATCCTGACCATACTTTCCCCGGAAATCACTTCTGTCGCGGCAGCACCCGGGCCGACTTTCAGTTCTTTCATAACGTCCCCATTCATATTCCTGACTGAAACGACCGCGATCACATCCATGTTCGTATTTTTCCAGTCTGACCGGATCACAGTTCCGGAGCCGCTGGTGTTTTTCTCTGTACGATAAACTGCTTTCAGTCCCTGATAATCCGCTTCAGATTTACCGGAACTGACTACCCGTTTCACAACCGGTGCATGAACCTCGTTTTTCAATACTTTCTTATTCGATAATATAGCCGGCGCCCAGTCCAGTATACGTTGCTGAAACTTAAGTTCTGCGTCTTCTGGCGTACCCGCAACCACTGCACCATAATAGGTCATCGTGCAATTTTCACCCGCAACTACGCGTACACCTTCGAACACGATCATTACTTCCCCGGGTCTTACCAGTTCCACATAGATATTAATGTATCCTTTACTTTCCTTGTATGTCGCCTTCAGTTCCGCCCGGAGCTCTTCCGCTTTTCCATTTGCTTCAACTGCTGTATAAGCCCGGTATTCATTGATAAAGCCGACTTTTTGGTAACAATTGTTCCCGGATTGTACCTGGCCATAAGCAAATACATAATAGTTTTTATCCTCCTGTGAAAAAGCAAACAAGGCACTAAATACAAACAGGAATAAAAACAGGCGATTCTTCACGTGATTATTTTTTAAGATGTATTGATATTTCTTCATTGAAAAGGATGTAACGAAATTGACCGGTTATTGCTTTAAAAAAAATACCTACTTATGAGTATTTTAGAAGATGCTATAGTCTGAAAATTAAAATGACTGCAAGTGAACTTCTGCCTATCTTAGTTGCAGATGCGATCACGAATCCGTTTTGTATTACTTATTGCCCTTACCCTATACTGCAGATCGCTATCCGCTCAGCCTGGAATAGACTATTTCTCCATTTATGAAGACAGTTCCAAACAACTTACCGGACAGACTGCATTCCGGTTATATGAGAAGGGGCAATTCAAAAAAGCCGGAAAAACGTCTGTCAATGAAGGTTTTACACGTTCTGTATTCTGGTTAGCCTATCAGAACAATCGCGACAGACCTCTCGATTCGCTGTTGCTTTTCATCGGTCACCATCATATCAACCGGATTCATTTATACTTTGTAAAGGACAGTTTAGCCGTTTTGCAATGGCTGACGGGTGATTATTATCCTTTCTCCCAAAGACCGGTGAACGCCACAGGTTTCTATTTTCCGGTTACTGCTAAAGGGATCTATCTTGCCCGTATTGACAAATCGAATGAGTCCCTTCAGCTATCATTCCGGCTGGTGACACCGGTAAGAGCACTCAGGGGCGAAGCCGATAGTAAATTCATCCTCTTTCTCTTTACCGGTATGATTCTGCTGCTGGTCCTGTTTGGCCTTTACCTTTTCCTGATCTCCCGGGACAGGCTCTATATATGGTATACCCTCTATATCAGTGCCGGCTGGCTATGGGTACTTTCCAATGCCGGCTTGGGATTTGAATACCTATGGCCGGAGCTTCCCTGGTTTGCCAGTAAAGCCAGGCCCGTATTCGCCATCACGCCACTGATCTTCTCCATGCTTTTCCTGGAATCCTATATCGGCGGGATCAGGAACCAGATGACCAAAAAGACTATCCGCGTGATGAATGTTCTCCTTACGATTTGTATCGGGTTCATCCTTCTTTTCAATGAGAACGGATACCAAAGCCGCTGGTGGTTTTATATTCAGTATCTTATTCCCCTGCTCTCACTCGTCTATATCTTTATCCTGCTCACAGTACTCATCTTAGCATCCGTTCGCGGAAATAAACTGGCTTTATTTTATCTGGCCGCCATACTCGTACTGATGATCACAGGCATCATGCAGGTATCTTTTTCTCTGGGCACACTCGATCATTATGCAGGTTTCTTCGGCACGTTCGGTCTTGCAATAGGCTATGTCGCCGAAGCGATCATTTTAACTGCGGGCCTGGTATACCGGTTCAACCGTTACCGCCTGGACAAAGAGAGCCTGTTAGTGGAGATAAATAAAAGACAATCAGAAAATACAAGAATCATGATGGAAGTACAGGAAGCTGAACGCAGCCAGGTTGCCACTCAGTTACACGATGTAGCCGGCTCCTTGCTGTCTGCTGCCCGGCTGAATCTTTCTTCCCTCCGTGAAAAAGGGATGGTCAACAACGAAAAAGCGGTCATCCACCTTGAACGGTCAGAAGAGGCCGTCAGTATGGTAGCTGATATGGTCAGGAATCTCAGTCACGCACTGAGCCCCGTTATGATTGAACAGGTTGGATTTAAAACATCCCTGGAAAAGGTCATAGCTATTTTCAACGCATCCGGAAAAATCCATATCGGCTTACTCGTTATGGGATTTGAAAAATATCACCCGGAGTTCAATAATTATTACAACGCCCTGTATAGTATCATCTATGAATTACTGAATAATATAGTTAAACATTCCGGGGCTTCGCATGCCCTGATACAGGTAACGGAACATACCGGCCTGTTCACCCTTATTGCTGAAGACGATGGAGCCGGATTCGACCCCGTTCATCAATCGGAGCGGCAGAGCCTCGGTATTGCCGGTATACAATCCAAAATCACTTACCTGAACGGATCAATCGCCTTTGATAAAAATGAACCACAAGGCCTGATAGTTACCATAGAAATCCCAACCACTCATGACAACATGTAAGGTCGTACTGGCTGACGACCACCAGTTCCTGCTCGAAGGCATCCTGACACTTCTGAAAGATGACCCAATGATTGAAATTGTAGCTACAGCCAATAACGGAATTGAACTGATGTCCATCGTTGGAAGGGAAAGACCCGGCCTTGTGATCATGGATCTGAATATGCCGGGGTATGACGGACTACAATGCCTGCAAAAAATCAAAAAAGAATTCCCCGAAACCAGGGTCCTTATACTTACTAACTATAACCAGCCAGAGCTGGTGGATGAAGTAAGAGCCGGGCAGGCTGATGGATACCTGGTCAAAAACTCTACAGCCGCTGATCTGCGTGAAGCTGTTTCCCGTATAATGGATGGAGAAAAATACTTCCCCGATGCCCATATGTTGAAATCAGTACCGGATGATTCGTTTTTTTTCGATGAGTTCCTGAGAAAATACCAGTTAACAAAAAGAGAGATCGAAATCATCCGGCTGATCTGCCGTGAAATGAGTACCAGACAGATTGCCACCGCTCTGTTCCTGAGCGAACTCACCATCAATACTCACCGAAGAAATATTCTCAGAAAACTGGAAGTGAAAAACGTGGCCGGACTGATGAATTTCGCCAAGCAGAATCAGCTCTTATAATAAGTGCCGGTATAGTAAACAAGGAACTCAGAACATAGAATGTCCGTAACCGTTCTTTTCAACTAATCTTTGCTCCGTCTTTAATAATTAAGATGTTGCTGACGGCTTTCTCTCAACCTGAGGATCAATCTCCGCTATTTCCTCCTTTGGGTGTCCGGCTCTTCCCTCCAGAAAGTACATATCAATATCGCCGATGTTCTTGGCATTGATCTTACCCCGGTAGGAACAGTCGAATTTTTCCTTCACGAGTTCGAATACGGAAGACGAGACATTTATTTTACCGGGCTGCCCGTTGCTTTCCATCCGGCTGGCGATATTCACGGTACTGCCCCATATATCATAGGCATATTTCCGTTTTCCCACCACCCCGGCCACCACCGGTCCAACATGGATGCCTATCCGCATTTCCCAGGGTACCAGGCCGGCATCCCTTCTTTTCTGGTTATGCCGCAAAGCGTAGTTACGCAATTCAATCCCCGCATTGATGATATTCTCCACATGGTTCTTATCCGGCGTGGGAATTCCACCTGCACACATATAGGCGTCCCCAATGGTTTTGATCTTTTCCAGGTTGTACTTCTCCATGATTTCATCAAAAGCCACAAAACAGGTACTCAGTTCCTCCACCAGGTCCTGGGGTGCCATTTTATCCGCTATGGAAGTAAACCCCTTGAAATCAGTGAACATCACTGACACGGATTCATAGTAACGCGGTTCGGATTTACCCGTGGCCTGTAATTCAGAAGCCACTTCCTCCGGCAGAATATTGAGCAATAAGCCTTCAATCTCCGCCTTCTGGCGATCCACTATCCGGTGCGTTTTCACCTTGATCCGGTAGTTCCGGTAAATCAACAAGGCAATCAGCATCACCAGGACCAGTCCGACAATCGCAGCTGATTTCATCAGCTGCTGCCGTTTCAGTTTCTGATCGGTCAGGGCTTTATCCTTGGTGAGCAGGTTGATCTCTCCCTGCTTTTTCTGCAGGTCGAAATCAAATTGAAGGGTTCCAAGTTTTTTATCTGTCTCCGCATTGTATAAGGTATCCTTAATGCCTGAATATAAAGACTGGTATTCAAAAGCCTTTTTATAATTGGCCGTATGAGAATACGCTTTTGCCATTTCCTGGTACAGGTCCTTCAACTCATGATTGGCCTGAAGTTCAAGTGCTGCAGACTCTGCCTGGGTATACTGACTCAGGGCTGTAGTAAAATCTGCCTTTTTCACATACACATTCCCCAATCCCATGCGTGATTGGATAATCCCCATTTTATTGTTCAGTTTCACCGCCAGGCCCAATGCCGCATTATGGTTTTTCAAAGCCAGTTCAAACTGACCGGCTTTATTATAGGCTTTTCCCAATGCATTATAGGCATTCAGACTTCCTTCAGAATCACCATAGGCTTTCAGCGCTTTGTTAAAATAGACCAGGGCTTTGGCATTATCATTCCGTTCATAATAAATGGAGCCGATATTTACAGAAATAGCCCCCAGCTCTGTTTGCTTATCCAGTTCCTCACACAATTGCAGGGCCTTTAAATAATACTCCAGGGCTTTATCGTAGGTGGCGGGTTTTATAAAATATACACCACCCACATTATTCAGGGCAATCAGTATGCGGAATTTATCCCCGGCCAGTTCAGAATACCGCAACGACTGCAGGTAATTCTCCAGCGCTTTCGTGTCATCCCCCCGGTCATAGTACACCACCCCGATATTGCTGTACAGGTTGGCAATGCCGCTGTTATCCTTCATTTCCTTAAACACTTCCAGCGACAGGTTATAATATTCCAGCGCTTCAATATGCTTGCCCTGGAAATAATAGACAATACCGGTATTCTTGAGTGCCAGGGCCTCTCCCTTTTTGAAACGAATGGCCACGGCTAACTGTTTAGCCTCACTGGCCAGGCGCATTGCTTTTTCGGGGTCAGTACTGAAATTCTCCTTACTCTGCTGCAGCAGCATATTCACTTTGGCAGTATCGCCTGCAGGAGCCGAACCCACATCCCCGGATGCCTGGCCGTATCCTGAAAAAGTCAGCAGCAAAAAACTGGTCCCGATCATTAACTCTTTTATTCCCATGGTGACTATTCTTCTGTTTACTTTACCGTTTAATAAAATTGAATTTAACCAAATCTGATCTTCTGCCTATTCCTTTATGAAACGAATCGCTTTCACCACCCCGGTCTCTTTATACCGAAGCAGGTACAATCCATTGGCCAGTCCGGATACATCCAGCTCCACACTATTTCCTGCCAGTCGCCTGCTCACTTTAACCGTGAAGGCTCTTCCGCTGACATCATAAATTGTCAAACTCTTTTCATTCAATAATCCCAGCTGCAAAGTGAGGATCACCCTGTCTGATGCCGGGTTGGGATAAAGTACCGCGTTCCCGGCCGTGAGTTCCTGTTCAGACTGGACCGGTTGCTTAGTTACTTCCTCCATACGGGTTGGTTTCTCAGCCGCCGTGTTTTCATCCGGGGCATCTATAGTACCACGACCAGATGTGCTGCAACGGGCTGAAGAGGACTTTGCAATGACATACTCGGTCACCAGGGTATTCCCTTCATACGATTTCAATTCCCATTTCAGGGATACTCCATCAAACGGCACTTCAAAACTGGTGGTGCCATTACCCGGCAGGAATACCACCGGTTGCATGGTACCATCAAAGGAGCCGGTGGAAGACAATTTATTGAGCGTGCCCACCGGAATGTATACCGGTGTGCTGTTGGTGTTTTTAGCAAAGAAACGGGCCACATACCGACGGTTCTGTGGCACATATCCAGCTCCCCGGTCAACCACACACTGCAGGTAGGTATCCACATCATCCGCACCTGAACCTTTCGGGTTAATATATAACTGTCCGTTGATATAGGTAACCGTATAATTGATAGAATTGGCAAAAGCACTAAGCTGCGGTATGATCGCATACACACCGGCCGCACCTGTACAGGAAGGACTTACTGTATAAGTCACCGATGGATTATCTCCATTCTTTAACCCGGTGATCGTTGAAGTAAATACCGGCAATGAAGCCCCTTTATAAATCCATTTCAGGTCAGCTTTCACTTCCAGGGTTGCTTTTCTAATTTCAAAAGTCACACCTGGCACCAGGCTCAATGTGTAGTTTGATCCTGCCGAAAGTGTATTCAGCGTAAATGCATAATTGCCGGCATTGTTGCCAGCTACCCGGCCAAGTGTCCCTGTAAAGGCGCCTGCAGCCAGCCCGGCATTATTAGTATAGGTAAATACCGGATCAGCGGTTCCATATAATTTAAATTGTCCCGCATTTGGCGTTATCGTTACGGGTCTGGCGTTGATGGCAAACCGGGCACTGCCACCCAACGTAAGTGTATAGTTATTCCCTGCACTCAGTGAACCTAAGGTATAAGCATAACTACCTACATCCGATCCGGACACCCTGCCCAACGAACCATTAAATTCATCATTCGGTTGCAGGGCTTCGCTGGCAGTATAGGTAAATACAGGATCTGTATTACCATATATTTTGCTTTGCCCATCAACTGGTGTTATGAGTACCGGCCGTTTGGTGATCGCAAAACCAGTTGCACCACCCAGTGTCAGGGTATAATTCGGTCCCGCAGTCAGTGAACCAAGGGTATAGGCATAGTCCCCTGTACTCTTTCCTTGTTCCCTTCCGAGGGCACCACTGAATACATCCCCGGCTTGCAGTGGTTCGCTGGCCGTATAGGTAAATACCGGATCGGTATCACCATACACTTTGCTCTGACCTGGCACCGGGGTTATTACAACAGCCCGGTTGGTGATCGCGAATTTATTTGTACCATCAATACTCAAGGTGAAATTAGGACCGGCAGAAAGTGTACCGAGCGTGAAATCATAGGTTCCTACTCCACTACCGGCGTTGCGACTGATGGCTCCTTTAAAGTCTGCTGCTGTTAACCCGGCATTATTGATATACGTATAAACAGGATCAGCAGCTCCATATACTTTTTGCTGCCCGGGATCAGGGGTGATCTTAACCGGTGCAGGTAATATGGTGACCACACCTGCTATATGGGTGATATCATAATTATTATTCACCAGCGAACCCGGTATAATAAACTGTGACCCTGCATCCAGTCCGGAAATCATATTCAGTGATTTCAGCTGGTTGACCCCCTGCCCGATCTCAGCTTCATCCAGCACCACGGCTGTACGTTCTTCACTGTTGACAATCGGAATAGCTTGCCCGTTCACAATCGTCACCGCCTGGCCATTTACAATCGTAACTGCCTGGCCATTTACAATCGTAACCGCCTGGCCATTTACTATGGTAACCGCCTGGCCATTTACTATGGTAACTGCCTGGCCATTTTCATAAGACTGTTGAGCTATCAGTCCCTTTCCATGCACACCGGAAACGGCATTCAGCATCGTTGTCTGGGCGGCATTAATATTAAAATCAAGTATTGATTCCTGGGTAATATCCACCACATTGGTCGAACTGTTTACATAAGTGCCATTGACCAGTTCCTTATTCTGGATACTCCTGGCCGCCTGCAGTGACTGCGGCCCGGCCTGGAAACTGAGCCGGTTGATTTCAGGAGCAGTCAGCGGATCAGGTATGGTATCGGTGACCAATCCGTTTACAATGGTGACAGCCTGACCATTTACTATCGGAATAGCTTGTCCGTTCACAATGGTCACCGCCTGGCCATTCACAATAGTCACCGCCTGGCCATTTACTATCGGAATCGCTTGTCCGTTCACAATGGTCACCGCCTGGCCATTTACCAACCCTAATATATCCTTCCCGGTTCCGTCTTTTGCGAGTTGTGACTGGTGAGTAGTCTGTATATTATTGAACAAAGTCCCCATATCCGGAATTGATGCCGCATCGGCAGCGTTGGTCAATGTATAATTGAACCGGATATCCGGTACTTTCTGCAGGTAGGTAATGGTTGTATCCCGGGCCGTGACTGTCACCGGTAATTTTTCGATGGTCAGGGTGCCATTGGTAAATGTGTAATTGTACAATTCCTTCAGACCGATATCCGTCGGATCCGTTTCGCTGAATGGCCGGTTGGGTGTGATGGAATAAGTAGCCACATTGCTGTAAATGTTATTATTGGCCGAAGAACTGAGTGTCATCACCTCCAGTCCGAGTTGCTGCAAGGTCAAACCAGGAGCCGGCAGCTCATTCAACGGCACCCCATCTACCGTTACGGTGTAAGTAAAGTCCGGAAATGATTGCGCATATTTTTTTGTTTTGTTATCGGCTTTCACCACCACATTTTTTTTCTGCACACCAAAGAACTTAAGGGTGTCACTGGTTCCGCCATCGGTTCCATTGGTGAATAACGGTGGTGTATATACGGAAATAGCCGGGTCGCCGATAAAGGCTGGCACGGCCGCCCTGGCTGTATCCCTGCCTGTACTCAGGTAGATCAGTGCCAGGCTGGAATCCCTGAAACGTACTACCGAAGTCGGGCTCAGGTTTAAGCCGGTAATGGTTAAGGTAAATGGATCTGCCCCGGGTGTTGTATTGGGGGGCACCACCAGCTGGATCAGGGAAGGATCAGGTGCTGCAAAACTGCGCATAGCCGCATCCGCATTGATGAAGCCGGCCCCTGAAGCAAAATTGTACCCACTGGAAGTACCGATCGGGGTGGCCGTGCTTTTCAGTAATGATTTGATCTCATAAGGGGAGACCGTTGGCTGGTTCAGGAATTTTTTCTTTCCTTCCATTAACAGGGCTGCCACACCTGCAACGTGCGGTGCAGCGGCTGATGTACCAAAGAAATTCGAATATTCGGTATCCGGATCATTGGGCTGATCAATACCCATATTTACCGTGGTATTCACTCCATCGGGTGCCACCAGGTCTGGTTTATTCCGCACCATATTTTTAACAACCGTACCGCCAATAGAAGAGAAGGCTTCAAGGGTTGACTTACGGTCAAACCGGGCGGCCCCGACTGTAATGGCGCTGTCAGCATTGGACTGACCTATAATCGTTGAGCCTCCGCTGTAATTGTTAAAGGTGATATCTCCCTGGAATACGACGATCTTAAACCGGGGAGGAGGGTTTCCGGCATCATTGGGGGTGTTATTCACCACCAGCAGGTGTGTCGAAGCCGGACCGGAATATATAAAGGGCAGGAATTCAATCGGGTCGCCATTCAGGTTATTCCGGTTGAAACCAAAGAGTGCGGTGCCATCTGTATTAGGAGTAAGATAAATATCAAGATCATTCCTGGTGCCGTTACTGGCTGTTTCTCCCAGTGAATAGATACTGTCTAACCACTGTAATACAATTGTATATTGCTGACCAGGCACCAGGGTTACATCCATAAAGGGATTACCTGATCCGAGATCATGGGCCTTACCACCCAGGCTACCCGGTGCATTCATCGGGGTAAATACGGCGTCAAATGATTTTTTCGCAAAATTTCCGGCGGCTGTAATATAAGTGGTACCTCCGGCGGTCACTTCTCCCACTGCGGATGCCACGACTCCGTCTTTAAGGAATGGTTCGGTGATATAAGTGATGTCATCGGTTATGATATTACATCCGGCTGCTTTTAATTCACGGATACCATCCGCAAAATCACTGGCCGTTTCTATACCTGTCCTGAAATAAAGCTGCGCTTTAGGCGCAATATCATGAATGATCTGCAACATGGCCCGGCCTTCATCAGAGCGCACAAAACGGGATTCTTTTAATACCGTTACCGGGGTCGCATTATTGGGGTTACCGGCACCGGGCAGGTCTTTCTCCCGTACATCATCATCAGCGGTACTGTTCACCGGGTTGGAGGATGCGGCCGTGTTGGTATTAAAGCTGTTGGAAATAACGCCGATCTTTATGCCGTCCCCGCTGAGATTATACCCAAGCCGGACCAGGTTCGCTTTAACAGCGGAATCGCCCTGTGAAGTCACGAGTCCGGTTGGCACCGTGCTGGTATTGGTAAAAGCCCGGTAATAAGGTCTTGCATATACAATACGCGGCGACAGATCCGGATCTGTATTCAGGTCGGTAAGTTTATTGATTGGAAACAGCCCGGTAATAATGAACTGGCTGGCATCTTCTCCCAGCAGGTCAGTCATTAACCACGGACCGCCCGTTGCGGTCAGTTTATTTTTTACATACCCGTACTCCCCGGCTTTTACAATCACATCAATAAATATTTTTCCATTCCG
>CAZFLL010000044.1:20072-21238 GCA_964519865.1 uncultured Chitinophaga sp.
CCATGTGTTTCCACAAAGATCCGGTTGGCAGAACCACCATTTGAAGTACTGAAACTGGTTTTATTCAGTTTAATATCGCCATGCACATATACAATGAAATCCCCGGTTGCCGCATTATTAAAATTGTATACGATACTGCAGTTAGGTCCCGTCGTTTTAATGGATTTAAAAATATAAGTGCCGGGACCAGATAAAGTCAGCACATTATTGCCCAGTATGATATCGCCATAGGCACCGGGTGTAATGGTTCTTGTGGAAGTAATATTGGAGGTGCCGTAATCAGGGAATTCCCTGATTTCAGGCATTTGTGGAAGAGTGGGTAATGCCGGGGTGCCATAAACGACTCCACGTGCTGGCACAGGTCCGGTATAGGGATAGGTGGAGGAAGGAGCAGGAAGCGTTACTTTCCCATATACATAACCTCCGCCAATTGTTACTTTTCCGTTGGCATTTATATTACCCTTTGCCTGATCGCCACTAACTCCAATGACCGCATTGGTACCAATAGAAATGACTGTTCCCGGAACTCCGGACGGGGAAAGTCCTGCTGCGAGGTTTCCTTTTACAGTATTACTGCCAGCCAACTGTATGGTTCCACCACTATATATATTACCATTAACAGTCAATGCCCCGGTTGATTTTACCAGGTTATAACTTCCCACGGAACCCAGTCCGCCTCCCTGTACTAAAGCCTGCAGATCACAGGAAGCCCCGATTAGTACTCCATAGCCTGGTGTGGCGGGCGGTGTTTGTCCGGAAGCCTGTTTGCCTCCGAAGAGTACATAATCTGAAATGCTTGTTGTTTGCTGGGCCTGTAGCTGCGCAGATGCAACAAATAAAATAATGGCTACAATAAAAGCAGGACGAAATGGTGGTTTCGGATGAAGGTTCATTCCAGTTGGTTTTTGGTTCTACGAAAACGTGATTCGGTTCGGTTAATCAGTCGGACATACTAACACGGCCAGGGAACCACATGAACACAATAGGTGTTAACCCAATATGTTATGCGTTTGCTGCTACACATCAGAAATAATAACGTCTGCTTTTAAATAGGAATAGTGGGAATGTGGTGGGGTAAGGAAAATGCTACTTCAACCATTTACATGGGGCATTTGTAAGGGTTGAGTATCAGCATGTCAAGTTAGTAATTTTTAATCAGAAGACAG
>CAZFLL010000044.1:21338-28498 GCA_964519865.1 uncultured Chitinophaga sp.
AGAATAATATTAATTATTCACCCACCAGTACATTCCACCTGTTTCACAAAAATCTTCTCCAGCATCGGGCCGGCTTCTTCACAGATACCCGGATGTACCATTGAGCATTGAATAACCGTGCTGCGGGCAGCTGTCAGCCAGCGGAATCGCTCAGCTAAAGGAAGTTTTGCAATAGGACTATCCTCCGCTTTACCCCGGCAGATTTTTTCAAATGTTTCCAGTTGTGACCGGAGTTCAGTGATATCCGCTCCGGGGCATAAGGCAAGGATACGTTCCTGACTGATACAATAACGTATTTCCAGGAAACGTTGCGCGGCACAAAAAAGTATTACCCCGGTATTCAGGAATTCTTCCCGCTCCACCCGCGGCACCACGCGTATCACTGCATATTCAAATAGATCCTTTTTTTGCATCTTGCACCTGGGTTATAAACATTTCTGAATGAGCGATCCGTTCCTGCAGGAACGTACAATAGGCCTGGCGGTGTTCAACAGCTGTTGCAAATGGAGAACCAGTCACCAGCCATTCTTCCGGTATCAACGCCACTATAGATCGTATCAGGTCCGCTGTCAGCAAGTTACGAAAAACCGAATCCGTCTCTTCCATTTTAGTGGCCTGCTTCAATAATACATGATCCTTAATTAATGCGAAAGGACGGGTGGCTTTCTGCTGCCAGTCATCCCATGCATGATGAAAATATAAAGCGGCCCCGTGATCGATCAGCCAAAGATTTTTGTGCCAGAGCAACAGGTTTGTATTCCGGGCTGTACGGTCCACATTCATCAGCAGGCTGTCCAGCCATACAATCTGTGAGGCCAGGTTTTCATCAATCGTCACCCGTGCCGGGTCAAAAGTGACAGAGCCGGATAAATAATTCAAAGCCAGGTTAAGGCCGGTGCTGGCTTTGAGCAGGTCCTGTATTTCCTCATCAGGTTCAGTACGTCCAAAGGCTTCATCCAGGCTGGCAAAAACAATTTCAGGCACGCGTAATTTCAGGTGACGGGCAATTTCCCCGCCAATCAATTCAGCAATTAAAGCCTTTACTCCCTGTCCTGCCCCGCGGAATTTCAGCACATACATAAATCCATCATCCGCTTCAGCAATAGCCGGCATGGAACCACCCTCGCGAAGCGGAGTAATATAACGGGTTACAGTTACAGTTCTGATCGTCATTTTATTTTATTATTTCACCCGGTGTCTCGCCAGGGTTCATTCCCACAATCGGAGTCTATCTGCGGACGCCTGTTGAGAATAACTCACTCACATTTCTCTCCGTAATTAAAGCAACTTCCTCTTTTGAAATATTTTTTATCTGCGCCAGTTTCTCCACCACAT
This sequence comes from uncultured Chitinophaga sp., assembly GCA_964519865.1. GTDB lineage: Bacteria > Bacteroidota > Bacteroidia > Chitinophagales > Chitinophagaceae > JJ008. The sequence continues at coordinate 22,674 of CAZFLL010000044.1, forward strand.
ATTTTAAATAGGAAGGCTCATTGCGCTTACCCCTGAATGGTACCGGCGCAAGGTAAGGGGCATCTGTTTCAAGTACCACTTTGTCCAGTCCGATGGTTTCAAAAACTTTATCAAGACCTCCATTCTTAAAAGTGACCACGCCGCCGATCCCGAGATAAAAACCGAGATCCATGATCTGCCGGGCCTGCTCCGCATATCCGGAAAAACAGTGAAATACTCCTTTCAGCTTCCCGTTCTGGTTGCGCCTGACTACTTCAATACACTCATCCGTCGAATTGCGTGAGTGAATGGCAATGGGCAGATTGAATTCCAGTGCCCAGCGAATCTGTTCTTCAAAAGCGAGGTACTGCTGATCGGTAAAGGTCTTGTCCCAGTAAAAATCCAGCCCGATCTCCCCCACCGCCACAAACCCGCCCTTCCCGAGGTATTCACGGGCAATCCTGAGTTCCTCCCGGTAGTTTTCCTTTACATAACAGGGATGCAGCCCCATCATTGGCCGGCACAGGGCCGGGAAACGGGCTGCCAGATCCACCAGGTCCTTGTGCGATTCGGAGTCGATAGCCGGGAGTATTATGCTTTTAACTCCTTCTTTTTCAGCCCGCTCCAACATTTCTTTACGGGTATCTGCAAATTCAGGGAGGTAAATATGGGCATGGGTGTCAGTGAGGATCATGAAATAGATAGATTCAGGCCGCAAAACTCAGCAAAATAATTTAAGATTCTCTTAAACTTTTCGGACTGCAGGCATTCCTAAAGAAGTTAACTTGTCAACGCTAATCAAAACAAAGTTTATGAAATTCAGGTTTATTACGGCCGCCTATCTTTCCTTTACCTTCCTTTTTACCACGCTGATTATCAGCTCCTGTAAAAAGGAAACCAGCCAAAGTGAACAGGACGCCCAGCAGGTTGAGGCCTCCCGGGTTTCCGGCGAGTCCGAATCAGAAGCTGAAACCGTATTTAATGGTGTTTTCGACGACGCAATGGGGGTGAATGACGAAGTAGCCATCGGTGGCACTGGTGTATTCGGCCGCCTGAATGTTTGTCCCACCGTTACAATCACACGCCCCACGGCTAACCCTTTCCCTGTCAGAGTACTGATGGATTTTGGTGCCAATGGTTGTGTAGGACCTGATGGCCATTTCCGCAAAGGAAAAGTAGTGACTGAATATACCAACCGCCTGTTGGTTCCCGGGGCTATTGCTGTAACTGTTTTTGATGGTTTTTATGTGGACAGTGTACATGTACAGGGTACGCATAAAATCACGAATATCAGTACAGTTGTAACACCTGGAACAACTCCGGTTGACCGTAAATTCAGGGTGAATGTAAACGATGGTAAACTGACCAAACCGAACGGTAACTATATCTCCTGGACCAGTGAAAAAACTATCACACAGGTTGAAGGACTTGGAACTGTCCTTCCGCTGGATGATATCTTCAAAATCGAGGGAGGCAGTCATGGCCAGGTAAAAAGAGGTAACCTGCTGGTTAGCTTTAATTCCAGCATCACTGAACCCCTGGTAAAACGCTTCAACTGTCGTTGGATTGTACGTGGTGTGGTGAAAACGACAAGAATAAACACAAGCACCAATGACCCCTGGATGGCCACTTTGAACTTTGGGAATGGCAACTGCGATAACCTGGCCGTCCTCACAATTAATGGAGTTTCTTACCAAATTACTTTGCCGTAATAAAAAAAATATTATACCTTTAAACCAGTTTTCATAGGGTACGGATTAAAAACGGGCCAGGGTTTCTACCCAGGCCCTAACTTTTTTTAGACCGTCCCGGCATTTTTCCCTTCCAAAATGGCAGAAAACTGAAATCCTTTTTTGCTAAAATGCTCCAATACAAGGGGTAATGTATTACTCATTTTATCCCATGCTTTTTCACTGTCATGAAAGACAACAATGGAACCATTGTTCGTATGCCTGACTACATGCTGATAACAACGCTCAGCACTAACCGCTTTGTCGAAGTCTGCGCTCAAAACATCCCACATTATTATCTGGTATTGTTTCATTTTCCTGGCCTGTGCCGAGCGGATTCGTCCATATGGAGGACGGAATAAACCGGATTTGATCCATTTTTCCGCAGCTTTTACATTCCGGAGATAGTCATCAGTGGTTGTTTTCCACCCATTCAGGTGATCCTGTGTATGATTACCTACAGTATGCCCCTCCTCCAGTATTCTGGAATAAAGAGATGGATATGCAGCTACATTTTTCCCGATACAAAAAAAACTGGCCTTTGCATTGTATTTCTTCAGCTGGTCCAGCACAAAGGGAGTGGCTACCGGATGGGGACCATCGTCAAAGCTGAGATAAATCTTCTTTTCCCTGCGATCCATATGCCAGGTCCGTTTCGGGTAAAGTGCTTTTAACCACCAGGGGGTTTTGATCAGAAATGTCCGCATACTTACAAAGATACTCCCCCGGCAAAATCATTTTCAACTCAGTTTGATGGCCTCTATCTTTGCAGCCTATGAGTAAGCGAGTACGTGTACGTTTTGCCCCCAGCCCCACAGGCGGCCTTCACCTGGGTGGTGTAAGAACCGTTTTATACAATTATTTATTTGCTAAAAAACACGGGGGCGATTTTATTGTCCGGATTGAGGATACCGATCAGAACCGCTATGTACCCGGCGCGGAAGAATATATATTGGAAACCCTGAAATGGTGCGGACTGGAACCCGATGAAAGCGTACAACACGGGGGCAACTATGGACCCTATCGCCAGAGCGAACGAAAAGAAAGTTACAGGCAGTTTGCTGAAAAACTGGTAACCGCAGGGCAGGCCTATTACGCGTTCGATACACCGGAAGATCTCGAAAAAATGAGGCTGGATTTCAAAACAGCAGAGAATCCTTCTCCCCAGTATGATCATACCATCCGTATGAAAATGCGGAATTCACTGACCCTTTCGGCTGCGGAAACTGCACAATTACTGGCCGCCGGAACCCGCCATGTGATCCGGATTAAAATGCCGGAAAATGAAACAGTCTCTTTTACCGATATGATCCGTGGTGAAGTGAGTTTTGAAACCGGCACTGTCGATGATAAAGTATTACTGAAAGCCGATGGTATGCCAACCTATCACCTGGCTGTGGTGGTGGACGATCACGCGATGGAAATCTCCCATGCCTTCCGCGGTGAAGAATGGCTGCCTTCCGCTCCGGTGCATGTTTTACTCTGGAAATATCTTTTCGGTCTTGACCAGATGCCGCAATGGGCGCATTTCCCCCTGATCCTTGGACCCAATGGAAAATTGAGCAAACGCGACGGGGCCAAATACGGATTTCCTGTTTTTGCTATGAACTGGACCGATCCCAAAACCGGTGAACTCACAGAAGGCTTTAAGGAAAAAGGATTCCTGCCCGAAGCTTTTATCAACCTGCTGGCCTTACTGGGCTGGAACGAAGGCACAGAACAGGAGATCTATAGCAAAGAAGAACTGATCGAAAAGTTTTCGATGGAAAGAGTGCATAGTGCCGGGGCGAAATTTGATTATGAGAAAGCGAAGTGGTTTAATCATGAATGGATTAAGCAGTCGGAAGTCGGGAGTCTGGAGTCGGGAGTCGGGAATATGCTGAAAGAAAATGGAATTGAAGTCGTTTCCGGGGAAACACTACAGAAAGTCATAGAATTAGTGAAAGAAAGGTGTGTGCTGCTGACTGATTTTGTGCAACAATCTTCTTTCTTCTTCAAAACACCAGGAACGATCGATACCGCCGCAGTGAAGCCGAAATGGAATGAAGCGAAAAAATTGTTTTTTGCGGAACTGATCCGCAATTATGAACTGGCGGCTGACTGGGATGCTCATTCACTGGAAAATAATTTCAAGGAGATCGCGGCAGTAAATGACCTGAAGCCGGGTGAACTGATGCTGCCCTTACGCATCATGCTGGTGGGTGGCAAATTTGGTCCGGGTGTATTTGATATTGCAGCTATACTGGGAAAGAAGGAAACGATTACCCGTATTGAAACAGCGTTAAAACTTTTACAGGAATAATGAATGATTTCAGCCTTGTTGCTGTATCATTTGCATAATGGAAACAAAGGCACCGCTTCCCATTGATTCGATGAAAAGGCGGTCCTCCTCCTCCAGCCGGAACAACCCTTCCGTATTTCCATTCACCTGTTCCGGGGTCCGGATACCCGGTATGATCACGGATACTTCCGGATAACTCAGCAGGTAACTCAGGGACAACTGTGTTTTGGTGCAATGGTATTTTTCGCAAAGTTGCCATACAGGGGCCAGGGCTCCGGCGCAGGCCTCCACAATCGCCGGTACCAGTCGTTTTTTGCGATGATCATTTTCCGGAAAAGAGACTCCATTATCAAACTTACCGGTGAGCAGGCCAAACTGAAGGGGCATCCGGACAATAATCCCATAACCTTTTGCCCCTGCCTTTCTGAGTAAGGGCAGGCTACGCTGGTTCAGCAGGTTCAGCACCAGCTGAAACCCGTTTCCAAAATCATGCTCCATCAGGAAGCCGGCTTCAGGCTGCGGATCAAATGTATTCAGGGATAAGCCCCAGTAACGGATCTTACCGGCCTGTTGCAGGTCCTGCATCGCGGCAATACAATCTCCTTGTTGCAGATGGGTCATACGGGCGGTATGCAACTGGTAGAAGTCAATCGTATCTCTTTTGAGCCGCTTCAGCGACTGCTCACAGGCTCCCAGAATATATTCCCTGGAATAATCCACGGTAAACTGTTCATCCCGGGAAACATTCCCCACTTTACTTGCCAGGATCAAGTCTTTTCGGTCACTAATCAGTCTGCCCAGTAACTCCTCCGAGTGTCCCAGCCCGTAAATATCAGCCGTATCAAAAAAATTAATACCCGCATCGAGTGAGGCATTAACGGCGGCGGCAGAAACCGTATCATCGGCATCTCCCCAGCCGATGGCTGTATTACCGATCATCGCCCCGCCACCGATGGCCCAGGCACCAAAACCAATTTCGCTGACCAGCAGGTCTGTATTTCCGAATTTCCTGTATTGCATCACGTAATTTACAGGGTAGTGAAGGAAAGAACCTAATTTTGTATCCTGAAATTTTGCCAGATGAACAGACCTATCAGAGTATTGGTGGCAAAGGTCGGCCTGGATGGCCATGACCGAGGCGCCAAAGTTATCGCCACCGCCCTGCGGGATGCAGGTATGGAAGTTATTTATACCGGGCTGCGCCAGACCCCTGAAATGGTGGTGAATGCCGCCCTGCAGGAAGATGTGGATGCCATCGGAATCAGCATTCTCTCCGGTGCCCATAATACCGTTTTCCCGAAAGTGATCGCGCTCATGAAAGAAAAAGAACTGAATGACGTGTTGCTTACCGGTGGCGGGATCATTCCTGATGAAGATATCGAAGCCCTGAACAATATCGGTGTGGGTAAACTCTTCCACCCGGGTACCAACACCCATGAAATTGCTGACTATATCAGCGATTGGGTAAAAGAACACCGGGATTTCTGATACACTCCTTTAATTAATAACCGGAAAGGCCTTCCGGGAAGGCTTCTTTTTACAGAGAATTTGCCCCTGTCAGAATTGTTTAATTCAATTATCCATCCTATCTTCCGGCTGTGCAGTTAGTACAACTGCCGCCCGCTGCGATCACTTCTACTTAGACTACCACTACTTTTTTTATCGTAAACAGTTTACGTATGGAATTGCATTCCCTGCTCACCGGCTATGGTACACATCCCCGCGTTTGGGATGAGATGTTTGGCAAAGATGGTATCCGTTCCGCCTACCGCAATATGGTGGCCGCGATCGAGGACCTGTCGGCAGATGAAATGACCCATAAAGATGAACTGGCC
>CAZFLL010000044.1:28508-29694 GCA_964519865.1 uncultured Chitinophaga sp.
TGGCCAAGAAACTCTTTATGAGCCAGGGCATCACATTTACCGTGTACAGCAGCGGTGAAGGCATTGAAAAAATATTCCCCTTTGATATTATTCCCCGCATCCTGGAAGCCGCCGAATGGAAACATATTGAAGAGGGGATCAAACAACGGCTGAAAGCACTGAATATTTTCCTGAAAGATATTTACCACCAGCAGTTTATCATCAAAGATGGTATCGTACCGGCCAAACTGATTTACTCCTGTCCCAATTTCGTGAGGCAGATGGTGAATGTAAATGTGCCTTTTGATATTTATACGCACATATCAGGTATTGACCTGATCCGCGATCATGACGGCACTTATTATGTGCTGGAAGATAACCTGCGTACACCTTCCGGTGTATCCTATATGCTGGAGAACAGGAGTATCACGTACAGGATCTTCCCGGACCTGCTCCCGAAAAATCATGTCCGCTCAGTAAAAGATTACCCCGATCTCTTATTAAAAAACCTGGTCAACCTGGCCAACCGGCAGAAAAGCGACCCAACCGTGGTATTGCTGACACCGGGCATTTATAATTCGGCCTACTTCGAGCATACCACTCTGGCCCGGATGATGGGCATTGAACTCGTGGAAGGCAGCGACCTGCTGGTGGATAATCATAAAGTATATATGAAAACCACCACGGGCTTAAAACAGGTGGATGTGATTTACCGGAGGGTGGATGATGATTTTATTGACCCGTTGGTTTTCAGGGGCGACAGCATGCTGGGGGTTCCCGGTATTTATGGAGCCTACCGCACCGGCAATGTGGCCATTGTAAATGCCATGGGAAACGGAGTGGCCGATGATAAAGCCGTCTATTCTTATGTACCCGCCATGATCCGGTATTACCTGAACGAAGAACCGATTCTGAAAAATGTTCCCACTTACCAGCTGGAATTTCCGGAGAACCGGAAACTGGTTTTTGAGAACATGAGTAATATGGTGATCAAGAAAACCAATGAATCCGGCGGCTACGGGATGCTGATCGGCAGTGCCGCTACTGAAAAACAGATGGATGAATTTAAAGTGGCGGTGGAAAATGACCCGAGGAGTTATATCGCGCAACCGATCATCAGTCTTTCCTCGGCCCCTTGTTATATCAACGGAGTACTTCAGCCAAGAAGAGTTGATCTCCGTCCTTTTGCCCTGTATGGTCCGGATGG
>CAZFLL010000045.1:0-6616 GCA_964519865.1 uncultured Chitinophaga sp.
ATGTGGGCGCCAGGGTATTGTTTAAGCTGTGTAACCTGCTTGTCACTTCCAATACCAATACCTGATGCCGGTTACTGATGACTATGTAATAAAGCTCCCGAATGCCAAGGTGAAGTTCTATGATACGATGGGCTGGATGCTGATCATTATCAACCTGACTGCTTTTGGCACCCTCCTTTTTTATGTAAACTCCGCACAGCAACGCTGGTATGCCGGTGCAGGTTTGCTTGTCACGCTAATCAGTTTTTCCGTTGAATGGTTCTCCCGAAAACCTTTTAAACAATCACAAGTTATTCAGTCAGCCCTGCTTTATTACACCTTCATCTGGTTTTTATTATTTCACTACTATATAATCGGTTTTATCAGCCTTGCGCTCGTCCTGTTGTATTATATTGCCAAAAGGGAAATGAATGTGCTTATTAATAAGGAAGGGGTAGAATACCCGAGTTTTCCTCCGAAAAAAATTATGTGGGACGAGCTGAATAATATCATATTAAAAGACGGTCTCCTCACCATTGACTTAAAAAACAACAGGCTTATCCAGCAACTGGTTGATGAGAGTAATACGATTGACGAACCGGGCTTCAACGCTTATTGCCGGGAGCAGCTGGCAATCAGCAGTAAGCAGTAGGCAGTTAGCAGCCGTCAGCCGGCAATTGACTATCAACTAACGACTATCGACTATCTTTGCCCCCATGGCACTCCCCCAATCTCCCTACATCCTTTACTCCGATGGTAAAGGCAATATTTTCGAAGACACTTCATTGTATGTCACCGGCCGTACCGGCTGGGATGCTGTCCCCGTACCTGAGGAAGACTGGATCGAACTGCCGGATGGGGGATCCCTTTATGAATTACCCGGCCGCCGGGGTATCGGGATTGATGTGGAGACCGGTGATATGCGTCTTTGTGATAAAGGCTGGGCTGTGGCTGCTTTTATTCCACCTGCCCATACCGGGTATTATTTAGCGGCTTATGAAACAGCCCCGGATGCACCTACCCTGCCGCTGTTTTGTTATACGGCTGCCGGCTGGCTGGATGATAAATTTTATGTGCCCGCTGTACGGATCGAACCGGATATCCGGCAGGAATGTGCCGGCTATGATGCAGGTAAAGTGGAACATGGGGCAAAGGAACTCCTGAAACATTACCCGCATAACCGCCTGGTGAAACACCTGATGGAAAATTGCGCGCTGACCTATAGTTGCCCGGCCGCAAGGAATTTTGCCCTTGGCCGCTGGGAATGCCCGGTCCCGGCTTCACCAGCCTGTAATGCCAACTGTGTGGGTTGTATTTCCCTGCAGCCGGATGAAGAGCCGATCGTATCCACACAGGACCGGTTGAGTTTTAAACCCACTGCGGAAGAAATTGTAGAGTTTACAGTACCCCATCTTGAAACTGCTCCCTACCCGATCATCAGTTTCGGACAGGGTTGCGAAGGGGAACCCCTGCTGATGTGGGAGACCATCCGGGAAGCCATAATTGAAATCAGGAAGCATACCAAAAAAGGCAGCATCAATATCAATACCAATGGTTCCAATCCGGATGCGGTGAGAGTGCTTTGCGAAGCCGGACTGGATTCGATCCGGGTAAGTACCAACTCGGCCCGCCGGGAAATCTATCTGCCCTATTACAGGCCGAATAACTACGAATTTGAAGATATTATTGAGAGCCTGAAAGTGGTGAATTCCTTTGGTGGCTGGACCTCGATCAACTACTTTGTTTTTCCCGGCATGACCGATTCCGAAGCTGAATATGAAGCCCTGCGTAAACTGATTCAGGATACCGGTTTAAAAATGATCCAGTGGCGGAATTTCAATATTGATCCTGACTGGTACCTGGGTAAGATCGGGGTGCATGAGACCGGTGATTGTTTGGGTGTAAAACAGATGCAGCAACTGATCCGGGAAGAATTCCCCAATCTGAAATTTGGCTATTTCAATCCGCCGATCGAACGGATAAAGGGGCGCTTTGATCTCGATTTTGCCCATCTATAAGTCAATGAACAAACCAACGGAAAAACATATCTATACCGGGATGGCTGTCGCGGTACTGGCCACATTTATCTGGTCCTGGAATTTTGTAGTGGCCAGGGGTATATTCAGGCAAGTACCACCAGTAAGCCTGGCCTTCTACCGGTGGCTTACGGCCACCCTGATCATATTCCCATTTGCTTTTTCTGCTTTTAAAAAAGAATGGCCGGAGGTCCGGAAATCATTTCTTTATTTCCTGCTGGCTGCAGCCACCGGCATTTCCATGTTCAATACTTTTATCTATATCGGGGCGCATTATACCACGGCCATCAACCTGGCATTGATCGGCACCACATCTTCCCCTATTCTTTCAGTGCTGCTGGCCGGTATTTTTCTGAAAGAAAAAATTCACCTGCTGCGAATTGCGGGTATGGTGGTTTGTATTGCCGGAATACTGGTGTTACTTTCCAATGGTAACTTTCATAACCTGCTTCACCTGCATTTTACCCGGGGTGATTCCTGGGTGCTGGGGGCCGGACTGGCATTTGCCATTTACAATACCATGGTGCGGAAAAAACCGGCGGCCGTTTCCCCGGTCAGTTTTCTCTTTGTGGTATTCGGGTTGGGCACGCTCTTGCTGGTCCCGTTTTATGTCCGGGAGACAGCCGTCAGTGAACCGGTACATTGGCAGGTATCCACCATACTGATCATTCTCTATCTCGGACTGGCAGCTTCGGTGCTCTGCTTCTGGATCTGGAATATTGCCATCCGCAACCTGGGAGCCGGCCGGGCCGCCCTCTTTGGCAACCTGATCCCGGTATTCAGCACCCTGGAAGCGGTATTGATCCTGGGCGAGCGGATTAACTGGGTGCATGGACTCAGTTTCGGGCTGGTGATCACCGGTCTGCTCCTGGCCAATCTCCGTAAATAAGGCTTTCAGATAATCTTAACAGTTTAAATAGGGCGTCTTATGCAAGTTGCACAGGGTTTGCATCGTTAATAACAACTGTGTATAAACAACCCACAGCTGCTTTGAACCTCAATAGCTAAATTTGTATGAATAACGTGTACACTATGTCGGTTTCCTTAGATGCGCAACACCGTTCCAGGGCAGCGATGATTACGGCAGTTTTTGCCATAAGCTTCGTTATCCTCATGTTTATGCTGAAATGGAAACTGCCGGTATTTGAAGCCCCGGTGGAATATACCAGTATTGACGTGGAACTGAATTTACCCCCTGACCCGCCCCTGCCCCCGGCAGAAGATGGTGGCGGAGGTGGTGGTAATCCGGTACAGGCTACAGGTGAAGCTGGCACTGCCCAGGCGGCCCCGATGCCCCCGGGTACCAATGAGCCTTCCCAGGACGTGAAAGAAATTGATGATAACAGCAAGAGTCCGGAGATCAGCAAACCGATAGCGATAACTAAGCCCAATGCCCCGAAGATCACGAATACATCCGTAACAAAGAAAGAAGTAAAAGTGGTGGAAACACCGGCTCCCCCGCCTCCTAAACCAAAGGCAGCGATGGGTAAAACAGTGACCGGAACCGGCAAAGGCGGTGGGGCTGCAGAAGATTATGATCGCAGTGGTGGAAAAGGTACCGGTGTAGGTGTAGGCAACGGTTCTGGCGTAGGTGGTGGAAATGGTACTGGTGTGGGCGGCGGAAATGGCTCAGGTGCAGGATCCGGCAGCGGTCCCAGGGTGACCAGGGGTGACCGGAAAATTGTTCGCAGTTATTCTTTTGAAGGAGACCTGGAAAAAGCCACCATTTATGCGAATGTGACTGTTTCAGCCGATGGAACCGGGACTTTTGCCAGTATCGCCAAGGGCTCCACACAAAGCAGTGCGGCTTATAAAGAAGCGATCATCCGATACCTGCGTAATATCAGGTTTGACAAGTCAGATCATGAATCCATGGTCACTGTACAATTCAATTTCAGGGTTAATTAAGTAGAATAGATTCTTACCACTGCCATCCGCAACAGCGGATGGCTTTTTTATGGGCGCAAATCCTACTTTTGCTGCAATGGATTACAGTCAGACCCTGGACTATTTATATACCCGCCTGCCTATGTTCAGCCGCATTGGCGCAGCGGCGTATAAAAAAGACATTCACAATACGATTGCACTCTGCGAAGCAATCGGTAATCCGCAAAACAAATTCCCTTCCGTTCATATTGCCGGTACCAATGGAAAAGGTTCCGTCAGTCATATGCTCGCCGCCATATTCCAGGCGGCGGGGTATAGAACAGGATTGTACACTTCCCCGCACCTGAAGGACTTCAGGGAAAGGATCAAGGTAAACGGGGAAATGATAACGCAGTCTGCAGTAGTGGAATTCACTGAACGTATACAACCACAGATTGATTTACTGGAACCCAGTTTTTTCGAAGTAACGGTGGCCATGGCTTTTGATTATTTCGTACAGGAAAAAGTGGAGATCGCTATTATCGAAACCGGGCTGGGTGGACGGCTGGACAGTACGAATATTGTAATACCGCAGGTTTCAGTGATCACCAATATCGGCTGGGACCATATGAACCTGCTGGGCGATACACTGGAAAAAATTGCCGCTGAAAAAGCAGGCATTATTAAGGCGGGTGTTCCGGTAGTAATCGGGGAAACATTACCAGAGACCGGACCTGTATTTGAGCAAACGGCCCTGGAAAAAAAGAGCCCGATTTACTTGGCCACACATGAATACGAGGCTGTAAACTGGCAATGGAAAAATCATTTACTCGTAGTGGAAGTGGCTTCTGCCCATCATACCGATCATAAGAAATATACGCTCGACCTGCCAGGCCTTTACCAGACAAAGAACCTGCTAACGGTACTGAGTACCTGTAAACTGATGCGGGAAAGCGGATGGAAGCTGGAAGAAGCAGACATCCTGTATGGGTTACAACATTCAAAAAAATTGTCCGGGCTGCACGGGCGCTGGGAAATCATTCATACCAAACCATTGCTCGTGCTGGATGTGGCCCATAATGCGGATGGTATCCGCCAGATGCTGCAACAGGTGGAACTCACTGAACATAAAAACCTGCATTTTATCCTGGGAATGGTCAGCGATAAGGATGTGGCCAAAGTGCTTACCCTTTTTCCAAAAACCGCCACGTATTATTTTACCCGGGCAAAAATACCCAGGGCAATGCCTGAAGAGGAGTTACAATCCATTGCACTCCATAAAGCCGGGTTGACGGGAAAAACATTTTCCGATGTCAATAACGCGATCTACAGTGCTTCCCTGAAAGCCGGGAAAGATGATATGATCATTGTTTGTGGCAGTATTTTCCTGGTGGGGGAAGTCAGCCTGGCTGCCGTAAAAGAAAGCTGGTCAGGATCGGGTGGTCATTCGGCTTTTTGGGAGATCATCAGTTCCATCCCGTTTTTTGACTAATATTTCAGTTCCCCCATTTTCTCCAATGCATATAATATACAGCTGACATGCATGGATTGCAGCAACTGGTTTGTTCTTAACAGGTGCTTGAGTTCGCCGATTGTCAGTTCCAGCACTTCAATATCTTCGTTTTCATCCAGTTTTTGTTCAGCCGTTTTCTTTCCGCCCCGGGCCAGGAACATATGCAGGTAGTTGGAATTGGTGGAAGGATTGGGTGAAATTTTTCCCAGGTGTTCGATCGAACTGAAAGTATAACCGGTCTCTTCCAGCAATTCACGGCGGATGGCCATTTCCAGTGAAGTATCAGTATCGTCCACACAACCACCGGGTATTTCAATACACTCTTCACCCAGTGCATGCCGGTATTGCCTGATCATAATGATCTTACCTTCCTCTGTAACTGGCAGCGCCCCTACCCAGGTGCTGAAATCATAGATATAATAAGGATCCACGATCTTCCCGCCGGGTGTTTCGCAACGCTCCCGGCGCACTTTGAACCAACGGTCATTAAACAGGTATTCGGAAGAAAGGACTTTCCATTTCATAAATCAGGTGTGAGGTGTCGGGTGTCAGGAAACAGCCCGCATGATGATGTTTGTTGTTTGTCGTTTGTTGTTTAGACTTTCTGATAAAAAGCAGCTTATTTGACTGCTGATACACTTCTATGATATCAAACCCGTATCTCGCAGCTCGTACCTCGTAACTTATATTTACCATCCGTTCTTTTCCCGAAGCGCCGTTATATGCGCCACATGATGCTTCCCGTGCCAGGCATACAAGCCGAGCAGGAACCAGAGTCGGACCGTTTTTTTCAGCCCCGGGTGATAGGCGGTTTTATTATTCCATTCTTCATCACTTACATACTTCAGTGACTCATACCAGCGGGCATGCAGGGCATGCAGCAGGGTGATGGAAATATTGACCGGGAGTTTTTTCACATCATTCAGCTCGGCCCATTCCTTTTCCTCGTATGTTTTCAATGTAGGATTATCTTCCGTCAGGGTGAGTTTAAACCGGCAATAGGCATTGATATGGCTATCGGCCACGTGATGTACCACCTGGTGAACGGTCCAGCCACCATCCCGGTAAGGGGTGTGCAATTGTGCTTCATCCAGGTTCAGGATAGCATTTTCGATCAGTAGTGGCAGGAATTTAAGATCGGCCAGCCATTCGATTTTCTGTTCGATCGAAAAAGGCTTGGGTTCATACTCTCCGATCGGATAACGGGGATCAGCGTTCATTG
>CAZFLL010000045.1:6716-29475 GCA_964519865.1 uncultured Chitinophaga sp.
TTGTTTTTGTTTTCGCTCATAAAAGCCAGTCCTGCGGCTTTCTGTGCTTCAATTTTTCCCTGCATAAATTCTTTTAATTTGTTTTGAACACTCATACAACTATTGTTTACTAAAACATTGCAGATGCCACCTGCCATTAATCTTCCCGCAGTGAATGACCGGTCAGGTTGATAAACACATCTTCCAGGTTGGCCAGTTTCATTTCTTTGGGTCGTTCAAATCCGGATGCCACCAGCTTATCGATCAGCCGGTCCGGGGTGTCAAGCGCAATAATATTACCCGAATCAATAATGGCCACCCGGTCGCAGAGGTATTCTGCTTCGTCCATATAGTGGGTGGTGATGATGACCGTAGTGCCCTGGCTTCGGATGGTCCTGACCAGTTCCCACAGACTTCGTCTTGCCTGGGGATCCAGCCCGGTGGTGGGCTCATCCAGGAATATGATCCTGGGCTTATTGATCAGTGTGGTGGCCACCGAAAACCGTTGCTTCTGCCCGCCACTCAGTTCCTTCACTTTCGCTTTTGCCTTGTCTTTCAGGTTGACCATTTCCAGCAACTCCATGGGATCCACCTCCTGGTTATATAAACCGGAAAATAATTCAATCAGCTGGAGCAGGTTGAGCCCGGGATAATAACCGCTGGTCTGCAACTGCACCCCAATGATCTTCTTAATCTCCTGTGGTTTTCTATCCAGGTCCAGTCCATCAACTATAATGCTTCCGCTGGTCTTGGTACGCAGGGTTTCAATGATTTCAAGTGTAGTGGATTTACCGGCGCCGTTTGGTCCAAGCAAACCAAATATCTCTCCTTCGTGCACTTCAAAAGAAATTCCTTTCACTGCCTGGAAATTACCATAGTTCTTCACCAGGTCTTTAACTGTTATAATTGTGTTTGCCATTTTCAGAGATAGGTTTCCAGTTCGTCCATCATTAATTTACTTCCGGCGAATAAAGGGGACCGCTGGTGCAGTTCGGTGGGCTCCACATCCAGGATCCGGATCTTTCCATTGGTGGCTTTACCACCGGCCACGGTTAAAATAAATGCAAACGGGTTGCACTCATATAATAAACGCAGTTTGCCGTTCGGCTTACTGGTAGTGCCGGGATACATGAATATCCCACCCTTGATCAGGTTGCGGTGCACATCAGATACCATACTGCCGATATAACGCTGGGTATAGGGACCTCCATTGGTCTTATCTTTTTTCTGGCAGGTGGTGATATAATTACGAACACCTTCTTCATACTTGAAGAAGTTACCATGATTCACGGAATATATTTTTCCCAGGTCAGGACACTTGATATCCGGGTGACTCAGGGTCCACTCCCCGATCGATGGATCCAGGGTAAACCCGTTTACTCCCCTGCGGGTGGCATAAACCAGCATGGTGGATGAACCATAGACCACATAACCCGCTGCCACCTGCTGGTGTCCCGGTTGCAGGAAATCTTCTTTCTTCACAATAGTTCCAATCGGGGTCACACGGCGGTAAACACAGAAAATGGTACCGATCGAAACATTCACATCGATATTGGCACTGCCATCCAGGGGATCATAGAGGCAGACATATTTTGAATTCATGCTTTTCGCATCGTCAAAAGCCACAAAATCATCCAGCTCCTCACTGGCGATTCCGGCACAGGCAATTCCATGCTGGAGCACCCCGGTAAACTGATCGTTGGCGAATATATCCAGTTTTTTAACCTCCTCTCCCTGTACATTGATCGTGCCTGCATCTCCCAGGATGTCCACCAGACCTGCCTTGTTCACTTCCACATTCACCCGTTTGGCTGCCAGGGCAATATTCCTGAGCAGGTGCGATAATTCACCGGTGGCATGTGGAAAATCACGAAGCTGCTGGATGGTGAACTCATCGAGCGTCTGCACTTTGCGGTTTACATTCAGCATATGGCTTGATTTGTTTAACAAAAGTAAGGTTTTGGGGGTGAGTTTAAAAGCCTGCGGAAAGACCGTTAAAAGAGGAATATTAACGACATTTGCCCCCTTAATAATCGTATTCACATGAAGGTGTACAAATTCGGGGGTGCTTCGGTCAATAGTGTGGACAGGATAAAGAACCTGGCCGGTATCCTGCTGGAAAGGCAGGAAGGCAAAAAAGTGGTGATCATTTCTGCGATGGGCAAGACCACCAATGCCCTGGAAAAAGTAGCCGAGGCCTTTTATGCCGGCAAAAAAGAGGAAGCCCTTGGATTATTTGAACAGGTAAAACAACAACACCTCAGTACAGCCAAATACCTGCTGGTTACCCATTACCTCGCCTGTGAATCACAGCTGCGCGATTTTTTCACTGAAGTGGAATGGCTGCTGCATGATGAACCGGTACGTGATTATGACTATTATTACGACCAGGTGGTTTGTTCAGGAGAGCTCTTCTCCACAGCCATCATCAGCGCTTTTCTAAATGAATCGGGTATCCGGAATAAATGGCTGGATGTGCGGGATATCATCCGCACCGATGATGATTTCAGGGATGCCGGCATCGACTGGGAATTCACCCAACAAAAAGTCAATGAGCTGATCAGGCCGGTCTTCAATGAATACAATATCATCCTCACCCAGGGTTTTATCGGGGCAACCGATGAAAACGAAAGTACCACGCTTGGCCGGGAAGGCAGTGATTATACGGCTGCCGTATTTGCCAATATGCTGGATGCCGAAAGCCAGACGATCTGGAAGGATGTGGAGTCGGTGATGAATGCCGACCCCAAGCAATTCCCCGATGCCGTTCCACTACCCGAGCTGAATTACAATGAAGTCATCGAAATGGCCTATTACGGGGCACAGGTCATACACCCTAAAACCATCAAACCCCTGCAGAATAAGGGGATTCCTCTTTTTGTAAAATGTTTCCTGGATCCTTCCCTTCCGGGTACCGTTATTCATAACCAACCCATTCCTGTTCTTCCCCCGGTCATTGTATTAAAAGAAAAACAGGTACTGATCGAAATGTCTTCCCGTGACTTTTCCTTCATTGGCGAACACCATGTGGGACAACTTTATCACCTCTTCGAAAAACTGCATATAAAACCTAATCTTACCCAGAACGGGGCGATCAGTTTTCTTTGTGTCATAGATGACAGAACGGAGAAAATTGAAAAGCTGGCACTGGAAGCAGCAACCGAACTGGATGTACAGGTTAAAAAAGGATTATCGGTATTGACTATCCGCCATTATACCCCCGCGATCGTGGAGAAACTGATCAGCGGCAAAACAGTATTACTCCGGCAGCAAACCGGCAGCACTGTTCAGTTTTTACTGGGGTAATGTTCAGCGGCCTTCGATCGTGATGGTCTGGATCATTTTTTTGGCGACTGGTTTTTCGTTGAGCGTGGCTGGCTGCCAGGTGCCCATTTTCTCCAGGCGGGTAATGAGTTCATCATTAAAATCATCGGCATCTTTAAATCCTTTCAGGACTTTAAAATTAACCGGCACCCCGTCTTTATCCACTACAAACTCAATCTGGACATACGCCCGGTTAACGCCTTTAGGAAGGTAGCTGGTCATTTCCTTGCCCAGCTGATCGAGGTATTTGATAAATACTTCGCCGCCACCGGGAAACTGCGGCCACTGGTGTACAGCATCGGAAAGATCACTGATCTCCCGGTGCCTGTGCTGTACAGGTTGTCTTTTGGCCACTGACTGTTTAACTTCAGAGGCAGCCGGTTTTATCTTCCTGGGGGAAGCTTCGTTTATAACATATTCCCCGCTGTCTCCGATCATGACCACGGGTAACTGGTGAAATTTTTCAAAATAGTCAAAAGCATCTTCCAGCCGGTCCGCGAATTTTTTGAGCTCCTGGTCATCCTTGGTCAGGCTTTCCAGGTACTTGACACTTTTCTCCACATTGTAGCGGATCGGGAAAATATGAACGGGGATAAAATCCTGCCCGAGGTCCTTGGCATGCGCGGCGAGCACATACAATTCATCGATCTGCTGATCAGTAATGGGAATACACCCCACGGTAACACAACTGCCATGGATATAAATTTCGCTGCCGGGTTTGAGTGAATCACTCAATATCCTGTCAGACGCATTGGGATAATTCAGACCAAGAGAGAGATAATAATTGCTTTTCGGATTGAACTCGTTGATATAATAAAATCCTTCCGGCACCTGGTAATCACCCTGCATCCTTTTGGGACCCAGTGATCCGGCCAGTGCACAGACTTTATAGGTCTTGAATAACTGGAAATTTTCATTCAACTCATTCTTTACCCATACTTCCAGCTGGCTGTCGTATTTGAAAGAGCGGATATACAAATAGCGGGCTGGCCATACCAGTTTCTTGGCTTCGAACTGTTTTTGCAGGGTATCCTCTTTCCGTTCCAGGGCCTCCACAGGGCGGGGAAATGATTTCTGGTACTCGATAAATGAATAGGAATTCGTACCACCTTTTGACACACCGGGAGTCGGTTGTGCGGACAGGGTTAATCCTGTCAGTATACAAATAGTGATTAAAATGAGGTTTTTCTGCATGTCCTGAAACAAGGTCAACGGGATTAAAGGGTTTTTGTTTTTATATGAATGCTAAAACTCTGTAAATATACTCAAAAACCATGCAGGGATGGCCATAAAAGAAGTACACAGGGGTGTATAAGCTGTTTCCCTGCGTACTTTCCACGAAATCAGATCAGAGATTTCCTCTTGCATCCTGTTCCCGCTCAATGGCTTCAAACAAGGCTTTAAAATTGCCCTTTCCGAAACTCTTTGCACCCTTGCGCTGGATGATCTCGAAAAACAAGGTTGGGCGGTCTTCCACCGGCTTGGAAAAGAGCTGAAGCAGGTACCCTTCATTATCCCGGTCAACCAGGATGCCCAACTCACGCAAAGGGCCCAGGTCCTCGTCAATATGCCCTACCCGGTCAAGCAGGTCATCATAATAAGAGGTCGGAACTTTCAGGAATTCCACCCCGCGGGCCTGCAGTTCTTTCACGGTTTTTACAATATCATTGGTGGCCAGGGCCACATGCTGGCAGCCTTCTCCATTATAAAAATCAAGGTATTCCTCTACCTGGCTTTTCTTTTTTCCTTCGGCCGGTTCATTGATCGGGAATTTGACAAATCCATTTCCGCTGCTCATCACTTTACTCATCAGGGCGGAGTACTCGGTGGAAATATCCTCATCATCAAAGGAGAGGATGTTTTTAAATCCCATCACTTCCTCATAAAATTTCACCCAGGGATTCATCTGGTTCCAGTCCACATTGCCCACACAATGATCCACATAAAGCAAGCCGGTATCAGCTGGCTGAAAATAAGGATTGCTCCAGGCCCGGTATCCCGGCATAAACACCCCGTTATAATTTTTCCGTTCTATAAAAAGATGAACGGTATCGCCATAAGTATGGATCCCGCTCATAACCAGCTCCCCTCCCTCATCTTTCATGCGCACCGGTTCCATATATGACCGGGCACCTCTTTTGGTTGTTTCTTCCCAGGCGCTGGTGGCATCGGGCACACGCAGGGAAAGCGCTTTTACCCCATCCCCGTGTTTATAAATATGATCGGCCATCGGATTACCGGAACGTAAGGGGGTGGTGAGAACAAAAGTGAGTTTATGCTGGCGGACTGCATAGCTGGCCCGGTCTTTTACCCCGGTTTCAGGGCCGGCATATGCCAGGGCCTGGAAACCAAAAGCACTCATATAATAATGGGCGGCCTGTTTGGCATTCCCTACATAAAACTCCACATAATCGGTTCCTTCCAGGGGCAGAAAATCATTGGAAGCTGCAAGATTTTTTTCGTTGGTGATTGTTTCGTTCATAAAAGTAAAACCTGTTTACCGTCAGGCGGTTTAAGAAAACAATAAAATAACGAGATCGTTTCTGTGTTGCCGGCTTTATGGAGATAAAACAGCTGAGCGCCGGCCAGGTTTAAGCAGGACTATCCATGGCCAGTGCCTGCATCAGGAGGCTGAAATGGCCGCGTTCGTCCGTAAAAGCTTTATGTGGATAGTCAGGAATCACAGGCTAAAGTTAAATCCTTTACCGGGAAGCGGGCGCATTCAGGGAAAAAATCCGCCCCCCTTTTTTTTTACCTAATTCCTTATTTTTGAAGCCATTCAACCAACAGTCCCGTTCAGGTATGTTTTTATTCAGTAATACCTTTTACATTATCACGATCATTTTGCAGGGGATATGTGTTTTCCATTGTGTCCGTAAAGGCAACCCCCAAAGCTGGATCTGGCTGATTGTATTCCTCCCGCTGATCGGGTGCATCATTTATTTCTTTTCCGAAATATTCACCAGGGGCCAATTAGAGTCTGTATCATCAGGGGTCAGTGAGATCATACGCCCTTCCGGCTCGGTCCGTAAACTGGAAGAGAATCTCCGGTTTTCAGACACATTCAATAACCGGATTGCGTTAGCCGATGCCTACCTGGCCAATGGGCAAAACCGGCCTGCTATTGAATTATATGAATCCAGTCTTACGGGGGCTTTTGCCGAAAACGAGCATGCCATTGCCCAGTTAGCCCTGGCTTATTACCGCGAAAAAAATTATGAGGAAGTGCTGAAACTGGTAAAGAAAATACGGCACCTGCCCCAGTTCCCGGGTTCCAAAACACATATCCTCTATGCCATGTCGCTGGGCTATGCCGGCCAGACCAGCCAGGCTGAGGAAGAATTTCTGAAACAAAAAGGGCGCTTTTCTAATTTCGAAGCCCGCTATTGTTATTCCTTATTTTTACAGCAAAACAACAGGACCGGGGAAGCCCGCCAGCTTTTATCTGATATGATAGACGAGGTGCCACAACTCAGTGGGGTGGAAAGAAGGCATCACCGCGAATGGATAGGACTGGCCAAAGAGGCCCTGAAAAAAATACCATGACAAGCAATACAGATCAAGTCCTTGCTGCTCCACGGCGGATAGGCATACTGGGAGGCGGGCAACTGGGCCGGTGATATCCGGGATTTTGATGCCGTTTATAATTTTGGCAAAAGTTTAGATGCTATCACTATAGAGATTGAAAATGTGAACGTTGAAGCATTGGAAAAACTGGAATCTGAAGGCGTGAAAGTATATCCAGGTCCGGCAGTTTTAAAGACGATAAAGAACAAGATCCTTCAAAAAGAATATTACCGGAATCTCCAGATTCCGACTGCAGAATTCATCATTACAGAAAACCTGGCGGCGCTTGAAAAAGCCGCTCATTTTCTTCCGGCTGTTCATAAAGTCGGTGAAGGCGGTTATGACGGAAAAGGAGTCCGGTTACTCCGGTCCACCGAAGACATTGGTAAAGGCTTTGACGCCCCGGCTGTGCTGGAAAAAATGGTATCCATCCATAAAGAAATTGCCCAGATGGTGGCCATTAATGACAAGGGCGAAACGGCATTATATCCCCCGGTGGAGATGTTATTCGACCCTGATCTCAACCTGCTGGACTACCAGCTATGCCCGGCAGAACTAAGTACACAGACTTTATACCGGGTGGAAGCCATCGCCCTTTCTGTAGTCAGGAATTTCAAGTCCCCTGGCATATTTGCAGTGGAAATGTTTGTCGATAAAAATGGGGATGTACTCGTAAATGAGACGGCCCCGCGTGTGCATAACAGTGGCCATCATACGATTGAAGCGCATTACAGTTCCCAGTTTGATATGCTCTGGCGGGTAATACTCGGTTACCCCCTCGGTAACACGGATGCGATCCTGCCCTCTATTATGGTCAATATAATCGGGACTGAGGGATTCAGCGGGGATGTGTACTACGAAGGACTGGCCGATGTGTTGAAAATGGACAATGCCTTTGTGCATTTATATGGAAAAAAACAAACCAAACCCGGCCGGAAAATGGGGCATGTGACCATCCTGAGCAAGGAAAAACAGGACCTCCTGCACAAATCAAATAAGGTAAAACGAACCCTGCTGCCCAAATCCTGACCCATTTATCCAATCTCCGGGCCGTTTATAATTCCATGCCATTTCGTGCAAGGATGGACGGGAATTGACGTCCAATAGCTTGCATTTATCAGTTACCTTTATCGGACTGATTTTTTACCAATCTGCCACACTAAAGATGAGACTTACAACTACTTTATTTATTGCGATTATTTTAGTTTCAGCGGCTGCCTGCGGCGACAGCAAAACTAAAATTGCTCCCCCCCAGGCCGGGGCCCCGGGAGCCAAAGTGCCCCCGATGCGGGTGGATGCCTATATTGTAAAAACAGAATCTTTCGGGGAATCCATCGAAGTTCCGGGAAATATCCTGTCCAACGATGTGACAGAAATACATCCCGAAGTTTCGGGCCGGATCGTATACCTCAACCAGGCCGAGGGTAAATATGTGAGTAAGGGAACCCTGATGGCTAAGTTGTATGACGGAGACCTGGCCGCCCAGTTAAAAAAATTACAGGTTCAACTGGCCCTGGCTGAAAAAACGGAAGAACGGCAGGCACAGCTCCTGAAAATCCAGGGCATCAGCCAGCAGGATTATGATATCAGTCTTTTACAGAAAAACAACCTGCGGGCAGATATCGGGATCATCCAGACCAGTATTGCCAAAACTGAAGTCAGGGCCCCATTCAGCGGCAAACTTGGTTTGCGCAATATCAGCACAGGAGCTTATGTCACCCCTGCATCCGTGATCGCGGTGGTGAACCAGACCGACCAGCTCAAACTGGATTTTTCGGTACCGGAAAAATATACCTCTCAGATCAAGATCGGGCAGATGGTGAGTTTCAGTTTTGAAGGAGCCGATAAAAAGCATATGGCAAAGATCATTGCGACTGAATCAAACGTTACGGAAAACACCCGGAGCCTTATTGCCCGTGCGCAGGTAATCGGAAAGGACAATACCCTGTTACCCGGTGCTTTTGCAAAAGTGCAATTGAGTTTTGACCCTGATCCCAATGCACTCCTGGTGCCCACCCAGGCCATTTTGCCACAGGCCAGGGGTAAGAAAGTCGTACTGATAAAAAACGGCATCGCTTCATTTACAGATGTCATTACCGGCGTAAGAGATTCTTCCCGTGTACAGATACTGGAAGGATTGAAAGCAGGCGATACAGTGGTGGTTACCGGATTGCTGAGTTTAAGGCCTGATGCCCCGGTACAGGCAGGAAAGATCATTAATAATAAAAAGTAATCACTTCCTTATCCCGCAATCTGCTCGAGAATCGGTGCATTACAAAGATCCAGTTATGAATATATCCGCATTAAGTTTACAACGACCGGTACTGGCCATTGTGATGAATATCACGATTGTGTTGTTCGGCCTGATCGGGTTTAAATTTCTCGGGGTACGTGATTATCCCGCCATCGACCCCCCCAATATCAGTGTCCGGACCTCCTATCCCGGTGCCAATGCCGATATCATCGAAACCCAGATCACCGAGCCACTGGAAAAATCGATCAATGGTATTGCCGGGGTGAAAAACATCACTTCCACCAGCAGCAACGGTACCAGTAATATCAATGTGGAATTTGAACTGAGTGTGGACCTGGAATCAGCAGCCAATGATGTACGTGATAAAGTATCCCAGGCCCAGCGTTCCCTCCCCAATGACCTCGACGGACCTCCGGTGGTTTCCAAAGCGGATGCAAGCTCCGACCCTATTCTGTCCATGACGGTACAGAGCAATACCAAGAACCAGCTGGAGATGACTGAATATGCGAACAATGTACTGGTGGAAAGATTACAGACCATTCCGGGTGTAAGTGCTATCCAGATCTGGGGCGAAAAAAGATATGCAATGCGAATCTGGATCGATCCGGCCAAGCTGATTGCCTTTAATGTGACTGCCGGGGATGTGCAATCGGCCTTACTCAGAGAAAATGTGGAACTGCCTTCAGGAAAAATATCCGGTAATACCACCGAACTGACTGTCCGCACATTCGGCCGGTTGAATACAGAGGATGAGTTTAATAACCTGATCGTAAAAAATGTGAACGGGGCTGATATCAAACTCAGGGATGTGGCACAGGCTGTGCTTGGCCCGGAAAATGAAGAAACCGTTCTTAAGGGAAACGGCACACCGATGATTGCCCTGGCCGTGATTCCGCAACCCGGTTCGAATTATGTAGCTATCTCAGACGAATTTTATAAACGCCTGGAACAGATCAAAAAAGATGTGCCTTCGGATGTGCAGATCGATATCGCGCTGGACCAGACTAAATTTATTAAGAAGTCCATTCTCGAAGTTCAGGAAACACTGATGATTGCCTTCCTGCTGGTGGTGATGATCATTTATGCCTTCTTCCGTGACTGGATCATTGCACTTCGCCCGCTGATTGATATCCCGGTTTCCCTGATTGGTGCTTTCTTTATCATGTACCTGATGGGCTTCACGATAAATGTATTGTCGCTATTGGCCATTGTGCTGGCCACCGGGCTGGTGGTGGATGATGGAATTGTGGTAACGGAGAATATTTATAAACGGATAGAGAAAGGAATGAACAAATACCAGGCAGCCCTGGAAGGATCGAAAGAGATATACTTTGCCGTCATCGCCACTTCCATTACCCTGGCGATCGTATTCCTGCCGATCATTTTCCTGCAGGGATTCACCGGGCGCCTGTTCCGTGAGTTTGGTATTGTGGTGGCCGGTGCGGTACTGATCTCTGCCTTTGTATCCCTGACGCTGACCCCGGTGCTGAACGTAAAGCTTACCCGGAAAAACATGAACAAACATCCCTGGTTCTATACCAAAACAGAACCTTTTTTCCGCTGGATGGAAAACAGTTACCAGGCTGCTTTGCGTGGTTTTATGAAAGTCAGGGGGGTGGCATTTATCCTGATCCTGCTATGTGTCCTGGCTATCATTTTCGTTGGCCGCACACTTCAGTCTGAACTCGCCCCAATGGAAGACCGGAGCCAGTTCCGTTTGCAATTAACAGCCCCGGAAGGCACTTCCTTTGATGCCATGGATAAATACGTGAACCGCCTGACTTACCTGATGCTGGACTCGGTCCCTGAAAAAGATATGGTACTGAGTGTAACCTCTCCCGGTTTCTCAGGTACCGGAAATTCCAATACTGGTTTTGTCCGTGTCACTCTTGTACCGCCTAATGAACGCGTAAGGTCACAGGCAGATATTGTAAAAATGGTCAATAAGAATATGTCGCGCTATAATGAGGGCCGTGCTTTTGCTATTGAGGAACAAACCATTTCCCAGGGACGTCGGGGTGGCCAACCTGTTGCTTTCGTATTACAGAATAATAATTTTGACAAGCTCACAAAGATCCTTCCCAAATTCCTGGAAGAAGTAAGACAAAGCAAGATCCTTACGAATGCGGATATTGACCTGAAGTTCAATAAACCTGAATTGCGTGTAGAGATTGACCGGTTAAAAGCAGCCCAACTGGGGATTTCCGTCAATGATATTTCACAAACCCTGCAACTGGCTTACAGTAACCGCCGGCTGGGTTATTTTACCAAAGACGGCAAGCAATATCAGGTCATGGGTCAGGTGGCGCGGAATGACCGTGATGAACCCAATGACCTGAAAACATTATTTGTCCGGAATAACCGTAACGAACTGATCAGCCTGGACAATCTTGTCACAGTAAGTGAATCCAACACCCCTCCTTCCATCTATCACTTTAACCGGTATAAATCGGCCACGATCAGTGCCGCGCTGCAACCGGGATTCACCATCGGGGATGGAATTGAAGAAATGGAAAAAATATCCAAGAAGCTGCTGGACGATACGTTTGCCACCGCCCTCTCCGGCACATCACGCGATTTTAAGGAGAGCAGCAGCAATATCCTCTTTGCCTTAATACTGGCCATTATACTGATTTACCTGGTACTGGCCGCGCAGTTTGAAAGTTTTATCGACCCGTTTATTATTTTAACCACTGTACCACTGGCATTCGCCGGGGCTGTACTTTCTTTATCACTATTCGGTCATACATTAAACATTTTCTCCCAGATCGGTATGATCATGCTGATCGGTCTTGTTACCAAAAATGGTATCCTGATCGTGGAATTTGCCAACCAGAGCCGGCTGAAAGGGATGAAAAAATCAGAAGCGGTGATCCATGCTGCCACACAGCGTTTCCGACCCATCCTGATGACCAGCCTGGCCATGTCACTGGGAGCCCTGCCCCTGGCTTTATCACTGGGAGCGGCCGCCACCAGCCGGATTCCATTGGGGGTGGTAATTGTGGGAGGTATCCTTTTTTCCCTGGTGTTTACATTATTCGTGGTACCCGCTATTTATTCCTTCATCTCTTCCAGTCACCGGAAAAGTGAAGTGGAACAATTTATTCATCCAACTCCTGAAACCGCTGCAACGGAACCAGGAAAGGTCTAATATGTTATGACAGTTATGAAACGCTTATTTGTTCTATCCGTATTGTTCAGCAGTATAACGGCTGGTGCACAACGTATGCTGACGCTGGATGAAGCCATAGCCATCGCCTTAAAAAATAATTTTGATATACAGTTATCAAAAAATGACTCGATGGTGGCCCAGCTGAACAACAGCTACCGCAATGCCGCATTCTACCCCACCCTGAATGCCACCACTGGCATTACGTATAACAACAACGACCAGTTACAGAAATTTTCCGATGGTACCACGCGGGAAAGGAACGGGGTGAAATCATCCAACCTGCAGGCCGCACTTTCCCTGAACTGGACTTTATTCGATGGTATGAAAATGTTTGCCACACGGTATAAAGTGGCAGAGTTTGTAAAACTGGGTGAACTGGGCATCAAGAACCAGGTCGTGAACACGGTGGCAGAAGTGATCAACACCTATTATAATATTGTGCGCCTGAAGCAACAGGTAAAAGCTGTGGATGAGCAGATCTCCATTAATGAAGAACGGGTAAAACTGGCCGAGTATAAACTGGATATCGGGGTGGGCGCGAAGCCGGATGTTTTGCAGGGTAAAGTGGACCTGAATGCCCAGAAAGCACTGAAGCTGGAACAGATGACGGCCATTGAACAACAGAAGGAAATCCTGAACCAGTTACTGAACGCTAAAATGGCCGCGGCGGATAATCCTTCCACCTTTTATGAAGTAAGCGATTCCATTCCCATCAACAGCTCCCTCAGCCTGGGAGATGTTCAGGCTGGAATTGAATCCACCAATCCAGGGCTGCTGTTGTCGAAAAAAAATATTGAAATCGCCCGGCTTACCCTGAAGGAAAGAATAGCGGAGCGTTACCCGACAGTAGGTTTTGGCTCCAATTATAATTTCACCAAGACGGATAACAAAGCAGTCGTAAACCCATTCCAGCCATTATTCAGCCGCAATAAAGGATTTAACTATGGCTTCACTGCCAGTATCCCGATCTTTAACCGGTATAATGTCAGGCGCCAGGTTCAGCAGGCACAACTGGATATTAATTACCAGCAACTGGTATATGACAACCAGCGATCAACCCTGAACCTGAATGTGATCAACGCGTTTAAAGATTATGAACAACAGAAAAAAGCCCTGGCCCTGGAAGAAGAAAATATTTTGCTGGCCCGTGAAAATGTAAACATCGTTTTACAGGTATATAAACTGAATTCCACCACGCTCATTCAACTCAAAGAAGCCCAGTTAAGCCTGCAACAGGCATACAACAGGCTCATCGCAGCCAGGTATAATGCCAAGCTGGCGGAGACGGAGCTGATGAGGCTGAAAGGGGATCTGGTGAAATAGTTAGTAGTTAGTAGTTAGTAGTTAGTAGTCAATACATTGATGATTGTTCTTAATTTTGTAAAAAGGAAATTATGGTGCCACTAATTGGAATAATAATGGGAAGTGACAGCGATCTGAATGTAATGCAGGCGGCTTCGGATATACTGAAGCAGTTTGCCATACCACATGAAGTGACCGTGGTATCTGCTCACCGCACCCCGCACCGTATGATTGAATATGCAGAGAAGGCCAGGGAGCGTGGATTAAAAGTGATCATAGCCGGTGCCGGTGGCGCCGCCCATTTACCCGGTATGGTAGCCTCTGTTACCACATTGCCAGTCATCGGAGTTCCTATTAAATCTTCCAATTCCATCGATGGATGGGATTCTGTTTTATCCATCCTGCAAATGCCAAATGGTGTACCGGTGGGTACGGTAGCCCTCAATGCCGCTAAGAACGCGGGGATACTGGCTGCGGAGATCCTGGGTACCTGTGACGAGACCATTGCGGATAAAATCGCCGCCTATAAAAATAACATGAACAATGAAGTGATTGAAAAAGTGGAAAAGATGAAACAACAGGGCTGGGAAAATAAATTCGATTAGTGTTCCTGCAGGATCACAAATTCCTGTTCCAGCGTTAAGGATTCACTGTAAAGCTGCCGGAGGAAATCCTCCCCCCACCTGGCATAATAATAACTGATATTCTCTGTCCGCTCCTGTAAACCATTCCCCGGGAATAAAGCCGATTTAACAGCCTGGATCTGCCGTTGCTGGTCACTGAATTTTCTTTTTTCCGCCCGCAGCATTTTTTTCTCCAGTTCTTTCAGGCGGAACACTGTTTTGGTTTTTAATGCCTCCACATGCTTTTCCAAAGAAATATCAATTGCCCCGGCCTGCTTCTTAAAAGATGCATAGAGGTTCTCCAGTTCGGAAAGTGATCCGTTCAGGGATGTCCTGTTCGGGCTTTCCTTCTCTACCAACCTGTTGAGCAGGGTTTCGCCTGGCTGGAAGTAATCTTCTGTAGTAAACCCTGTTTTATGAATGGCCTCCTGCCATTTCTTTTCCAGTAACAGGAAAGAATTTCGTAGAACCAGGACTGGAAAAGGTACAGCAGCATGAACAAACAGTTCTTTCAGCTGCAGCCAGTAAGCCAGTTCACCCCCTCCGCCAATAAAAGCGATATTGGGGAGTATCGTCTCTTCATACAGCCCGCGCAGGATCACATTCGGGCTAAACCGTTCGGGATATGTTTCCAGTTCCTGCATCATTTCATCCCGGCTGAACCTGAGATCAGTCTCCACCACCCGGTATTCATTATTCTTTAATTCGATCCGGTTACGGATATCATCTTTGAGGTAAAATAAATTGATCTCCCGGGCACTGGCCTGAACTGTATAACCCGCTTTCTCCAGTGATGCCGCTGTTTGCTCTACTATGTTGGCTGCCGGCTGACGAAGCAGTTCTTCCCGGAATACAGGAATCATTGTACGCTTAAGTGCGGCATTATCGGGCAGTAGTATCAGGAGTCCGGATTCTGCAAATAATTTATTTACAAACCAGAAAGTGGCTTCCTGGAGCGTACGTCCTTCTTTATATGTTTCCCGCAACAATGAAATAATCTCTTTTCCATATGTCAGGGTTCCCAACTGCCCTTCCATTTCATTGACCAGGGCGGTCACCTGTTTGTCCAGTATCATACGTCCCACCGCGCCTTTTTGCTTCGTGTGCCAGCTGAGTTTTTTACCTCCCAGGACGATATGATTCAGTTCGTCCAGGTCGGCATCCTCTGACCCGATATAATAGACCGGAACAAACCGGTAGTCCGGAAAGCTGTTTTTCAGCATATCGGCCAGCCTGATCGCATGAATGATCTTGTAAATAAAATAGAGGGGACCGGTGAAGATATTGTTCTGGTGAGCTGTGGTTACCGTAAATGTATTATCTGATAAAAGCGACTCAATATTGTTGCTTACAGCCGGGTGAGGTTCCACACCTGCATATTGATTCCTCAGTTCCTGTACCAGTATTTCCCGGTGACCCGCGAATCTCTTTCTTTCTTCAATCGCTTTTGCCAGTCCCTGCAATGATGGCGCTTCTCCATAAAAGGGTTTCAACGCATCGGCCTGGTCGATATAATCCACCACGATACGGGAAAATTTGCCTGTTTGCCGGTAAGGAATGCGGGTAGAGGTAAAGTTCATACGCAATTGTAAAAATAAGAAGTCTGGGGCAGAGTAAAAGCGGTTGTTCAGCCGGTGCTGATCCCGGGACTGATTTTATGAATTTCTTAGATAATCCAAAAAAAGAACCCTGCCTGATTTACCCGAAGCGTTCCACGTCAAATGGCCGTAAATCCATACTGGCAGGCACCCGGTTTACCAGTTCACTCACCAGTTTACCGGTTCCGGCACCAAGACTTAAGCCCAGCATGGAATGCCCGGTGGCCACTGTAAGGTTATTCAGTTTTTTAACGCGGCCGATATATGGCAGGCCATCCGCGGAACAGGGTCGGTAACCATACCATATCTTTTCTTTGGGGGGCAATGCCACATCAAACTCCGGGTAATATCTTTTCACCGCATCCAGTATACCCTGAACCCGGTTCATCCGGGGGGGAGTTTTATGTGAAGTGATCTCCATGGTACCTCCAAAACGGATCTTATTGCCATCCATCGGGGTCATGGCCACCCGGCCTTCCACGAGGATGGAAGGATAATTAATTTTATACGGGGAGTTTTCTAACGTTACTGAATAACCGCGTCCCGGCATTAAAGGGATATTCAGATCCAGCAGCCTGGCGGTTTGCCGGCCCCAGGAGCCGGTAGCCATAACTACTTCATCCGCTTCAAAAGCCCGGTCACCCGCTATTACTTTTTTCACCCGCCCTGCACCTGTTTCAAAGCCGGTTACTTCCGCATTACGTACCAGATCAACCCCGGCCGAAGGCAGGTATTCCAGTAACTGGCTCATCAGCAGGTTGGGATAGCAATGCGCATCACATTTAAAAAATAAGGCCCCGATAGCATTAATTGTAGTATGTGGTTCCAGTTGGTCCAGCTCCTGCTTATTCAGCAGTACGGTATCAGTCAGGCCGAGTGCATGCGCTTTATGCAAAGTATGATGCACATGGTCGGCCGCCTCCTGGGTTTGAAAAATTTCAATCAGCCCTTTATGTTCATAGGCATATTTCAATCCGGGCACCCGGTTCCATTCTTCATACTCTTTTTTACTCAGGATGGCAATATCCCTTAATGGTTCTGCGGCCGCTTCCACTTTCTGCGGGGTGGCGCTGCGCATAAATTTCATCCCCCAACTGATCAGGTTGAGGTCAAAACGGGGCTGTACATAAAAGGGGCTTTTGGAATTCCACATCCATTTAAAACCCAGTTTTACAATTCCGGGTGTGGCCAATGGTATAAAATGTGAGGGACAGATATAACCGGCATTCCCGTAAGAACAGTTATCTGAGAAATCGCCTTTATCGATAACAGTTACCTCCCACCCGGTTTTGCGTAAATAGAGCGCTGAACTTAAGCCGATAATTCCTCCGCCGATAATAATAACCTTACTCATACCTTCTTTATTTAGTCCATTTTTGCTGGAGCATTTTAATAAAATAACCGCCCACCACACTCCTCGCCTGGAACCCGACCTGTTTTGCATTCGTGGTTTCGTGCCAGTCATTCAGGGGTACCCGGTCTGGTGTTTGTGTGGCAAAATTATACACTGGTTCAATCAAAGCCTGAAAATTTGCTGAATCCGCGGATAATGTGGCCGTCCAGATGATCCAGTCAGATTTTGTATACGTTCTCCGGCTGTCCAACGGCAACCCAAAAAGCTGTTGCTTCTTCAGGTAGTATTTTATTTCTTTCTGGTATACTGATTCGGGAAAAAGGTCAAGACCAAGCAATTTATCCCAGACCAGGTTGTATTTCTGACTCCAGGTTCCTTTTTTATCAAATGTCAGTGCATAGTGATCCCCATCATCTGCCAGCTCCATCCACCGGGTTGCATAGTCAGTAGCGATATTGTGATAATTGCCGGCATCGCCTTTTTTACCCAGCCCTTTTGCCATCTGGGCATAGGCGGCTATTCCGGCAATCGCTTTCAAGGAAAGATTGGCATTGCGGGCCAGGTGACCGGCAAAATCATCGGTACATAACTGGTTGGCCGGGTCAAAACCATCCTTTACCAGGAATTCAACCCATTGACTTAAAACGGTCCAGTGCTTTTTAGCAAAATCAAATTTATTCTCCGCTTTACAGATCGCTGCTGTCAGGATGATCATATTTCCAGCTTCCTCCACCGGCATATCCTCGGGGTAGGTTTGTCCATTGGCAATCGGGTACGTACCCAGGTCATGGGCCGGAAATGGTTTTGTCCATTTTCCTGACTCACTGTAATACATCAGCGGCTCCACCATGCCCTTCAGCAGGTCCGGGTTATAGATCAGACTGAGTGGTGCGGAAGGATAAGTTACGTCCACTGTCCAGATCGATCCATTGCTGAAGTTTTCCTTTTGAGGAAATAATATTTCGTTGTTGGGTCCTCTTACCAGTTTATGGGCGGCCAGTGATTGCCGGTAGGCCATCACACAAAGTTTTGAGTAGGTTTCCCCACCGGCTTTCTCCGCATCAGCCACTAATTGCCGGTCAAATTTGTCACAACGATCCATTACACTGACTGATTCTTCCATGGATTTGTCCAGCATCTGCTCGGTGGAGGTATAATTTTTCTTCCACCAGGCTTTCAGGTCCTGGTTAAAATACTGAATTGAGTACAGATCGTCATAAGCAAGCAACAAAGTCTGGGGCAGTGGAAGTTCCCCGACTTTTCCAAAATCGATCCGGGTTTCTGTATAGCCTGTCAGTTTCTTACCCGGCAAAGTGGATTCCAGGCTTTGTTTGATTTTTGGATTTTTATAGGCCGCCACATACAGATAGCCCCAGTCGATCCGAACATCATCCCCTTTTGTTTTTAGTATTGGCTGGGCCTCCGTTCCTGATTTCAGATACTGAAGTTTACCAAAAACAGCTTTTTGCTTTTTCACAGAGGAAGCGGGTTTATTCCTCACGAGGTTATCGGATGCCAGGAAATAAAGGGACACTTCATGCTTCTTTTTATCCAATGACTGCACATGAAAATCAATATAACTGACCGGTTTTGACATCAGGTCAATATCAGTGGCAATCAGGGGGGAAATAAAATCACACATAAGAAACACCGGACCGCAGTTAAAACTGTATTTGGTTTTGGTAGCGGTCATTTCCACGCCTGTCTGGATGGCCGGCTTGACGCCTGTCATTTTTTTCTGTGTGGCCAGCCCGGCATCCACCCAGGCAAATCCACCGGTATTGGTGCAGTGAATCGCCAGCACATTATTTCCTTTATGCAGGTTCTTACGGAGTTGCTCGTCTAATTGAAAAACTTTCAGGTCACTGGTATAACAACCTGTACATTGATAAATGGGTTCCCCATTCAGGTAAACCTCCACATCATCATCATGCCGGAGTTGAAGAATCAATTGATCGGCCGGAACCTGCTCGATCGAAAAAGTTCTTCTCACCCAGATCTCTTTCGATTTCCATTCGGTCACCGCCTCATTGTTCCAGCCGCTGCCAAAAGGCATATTTCCGGCAGACCAGTCCTTTGCTGCAAAATTTTCATTCATCCAGTTCTTGCCCGGTTTCTTTTCAGTAAACCGGCATTCAGCCGGGAAAATAGCGCCAGGCGCCAGTAATGTTTCCGGTGCATAGACCGGTTGTCCAAGGAAATTGTAATACTGTCCGTCCACATTTAATATGCCAACAAGTGACTGCTCTGCTCCTGTCCAGTGATGGGTCACCGATTCATTGAGTTTATCGGTGTTGCTCCAGATACTGAAATAGGGATCATGGGTAATCAGCGGGTAGGCAGGTGCTTTATTCACCTGGGAATAAGCGGTTATAGTTCCGAATAATAATATTAAAATGATGAAGTTGTATTTCATAACCGTTTTTTATAATAATGCCACCCCTTCGGGGTTCTCAGATAGTAATAAAATGTGCTGCAATTTCTATAAAAATTTCAGCCCTTCGGGCTTCAGCACTCCACCTAGTAGTTCACCTTCACATCATTAATCCTGGTCGGCAACCACACCTGCATCTCATTCTTTCCCCGGTTGGCCCAGGCATAATAAGGTATAGCTACAATTTTCCGTTTCCCTGTTTTCAATGACTGGCCATCTTCGCCTACAATAACCACAGGTACCTCAGCGGTTATTGCTTTTACATATTCATCCAGCACTTTATAATCGATGGTTTCAAATTGTGTGTTTGGGGGTACAATGATATTCCAGGCTTTGCCATTATTATCCGCACCTTCCACACAGTAAACCAGGGGACCACGTTGTAAAGCCACCCGGCCCTGGTCCTGTTTCAATTCGACCCTTGCATTCACCTGTTTTACATCCATGGGGAATTCAAATTCCAGCTGATCTCCTTTCTTCCATTCGCGGTCAACAACCAGGTAGCCGTTACTGGTTGTGTATTTTATCTCAGCTCCATTTACTTTTAATTTGAGGCCTGTTTCATTCTCCACGTCAGCATTAACCAACGGCATTGTATATAGCCCACCGGGAGCTGCCTGGTCCTGCACCCAGCCGGGCAGGCGCAGGTGCAACGCTGCTTTTAATTTCTTTACCGGGTCAAGAATGATCTTAACCTTCCCCTCCCAGGGATAATTGGTTTCCACCTTCAATCCTATCAGCCCGTTTTTCAGGTTAAAAGAAGTATTACTTCCCACATACAGGTTTACATAAACAGCATTATCGCCATATGCGTATATGTAATTTCCCAGTGAAGCAACCAGGCGGGCAATATTGGCCGGGCAACAGGCTGTGCCAAACCATTCACGACGCTGGTGCTGTCCCCTGGAGGCAAGCGGATTGCCATAGAAGAAACGGTCACCGCTCAGACTCAGTCCATCCAGGGCTCCATTGTACAGACTTCTTTCCAGCACATCCATGTATTCGGCATTTCCGGTGAGCGCGCTCATGCGTTGGTTCCAGAAGACCATACCTACCGAGGCACAGGTTTCACAATAAGCCTGTTCATTGGGCAGGTCATAGTCCACGCTGAATCCTTCATTACTTCCGGCAGAACCAATCCCTCCCGTGATATACATATTCCGGTAAACCACATCTTCCCAAACGGTACGCATGGCTTTCAGGTAACCGGTATCCCCTGTCTGCGCCGCCACATCTGCAGCCCCGGTGTACATATACATGGCCCGCACTGCATGACCGGTTATTTCCTTTTGCTGTTTTACCGGGAGTACATCCTGGGCATAGGCCGTGTCCTTCCAGTCAGTCCAGGTATAGCCCTTTGCCAGTTTCTTTCCTCTTTCACTGAGCAACCAGTCGGATAAATTCAGGTAGGCGATATTATTCGTCACCTTATACAATTTCACCAGGGCCAGTTCCAGTTCCTGGTGCCCGGTTACCCAATCCTTTTTACCCGGTCCAAAAATGGCCCCGAAATGATCGGCCCATTTAATACATACATCCAGCAGTTTGCGCTTCCCGGTTGCATTGAAATAAGCCACTCCGGCCTCGATCATATGACCGGCATTGTAATCTTCGTGCATACTCATATCTGTATACCGGTCCTTTATTCCTTTCAGGGTATACCAGGTGTTCAGGTATCCATCCGGTTGCTGGGCAGCTGCTATCTTATCGATCCATTCATCACATTTCTTTTCCATCGTTTCACTGGGATGGGTCTTTAATGAATAAGCCATTGCTTCCAGTGCTTTAAACACATCACTGTCATCATAGAATATCCCTTCATGCTCCTCCCCTTTTGCCCGGGCCACCCGTTCAAAATTCCGGATCCGGGGCGTGGCTGTTTCAGTCTGGTAGATACAGGCATCCAGGGTTTTGGTAGCCACTTTGTCGATCTTGGGTTTCCAGAACTGGTCGGTCACATTCACCTGTGAGAAATTGACAAATTCATATTGTTTCAGGGCAGACTGCGCCTGTAACATTGTGGTGATGGCCAGTAACGGGATCAATATTCCTTTTTTCATATCCGGCTTTTTATAATTTAAAAATCATCCCTTCTTCCGCCACATTAAATCCGGCAGCCCTGACCTGGTCTTTTTCTTTCGAAGATTTCTTCAGTAAGGGATTGGTATGATTGAAGTGTATAAAATGAATTTTTGATTTTACCGAATCAGGTAAATCCGCCATGCGTTTAGCGGTTTCCTCCACAAAAGGATGTGGCACTTCGCCCATATCGCGGCCAGGCAGCTCCCCGTTTTTGTAAAATGTCCCATCAATCAGTACCACACTGAAATCTTTCACGAGATCGTTGATATCCTGGTTCCACTTTTCCCATTTATCAATATCCGGTATAAAAAGTATTCTCCTTGTCCCGCTGCTGATCACAAAACCGGTTGTTTCACTGTATTCATCCCGGTGAGGTACTTTAACCGCCCTGATACTTAAATGTGCGGACAAGGTAATCAGGCTGTCTTCCCTGATCTTTCTTAGTTCTATATTCTTTAGCTGGACCAGCTGACTCCAGGGACCGTTGTTGCGGAGAAAGGAATCCATACGGGGCATGGCATAAACCGGGATGTCTTTAGCACCCATCGCTTCACGTCCCAGTTCCATTAAACCCGTGTAATGCCCGATATGCGCATGAGTCAGGAAAATACCATCTGGAGTGTAATCCGGTGTTACAGGCAGGTAGCGCTGCAGGTTTTTTAACTGCATTGTGATATCCGGGGTGGCTTCGATTAACCAGAATTTACCGGCTGGTCTGTCGACCAGTGCCAGGCCCGTAATCAGTTTCTTTCCCTCCTTTCCTTTCCAATAAGCTTCACAACATTCCTTTTCACAACCGATCTGCGGATAGCCCGCATCCTGTGCCACTCCCAGCACCAGCACAAACTCTTCCGGCAATGTATCTGAGGGCTGTAACGGTTTAAATTTATCTGCCCTGAACTTGAGCAGCCCGGCACAAATAAGCACGATGATCACCAGGAATAATTTAAAGCCCCTTGTATGCATGATTAACCGATTTTGGGCAGTTTATACCCGTTATGATAAGGAGCTGCCAGGTATTTCCGGTTGACCAATTCATCGGTGAAACGGCCTTTTTGCTGGTTCCAGTC
>CAZFLL010000046.1:0-26367 GCA_964519865.1 uncultured Chitinophaga sp.
GCGGCAGCAATAATGATATTGACCGCATGCAGGAAATCAAGGAAAGAAGCCTGCAATACGAAGGACTCAAACACTATTTCCTGATCAGCTTCGCGCAACGCCCAGGTGCCTTACGCGAATTCGTCAACAATGTCCTTGGCCCCACCGATGACATTACCCGTTTTGAATACATGCAGAAAACCAATAAAGAAAATGGCCCTGCCCTGGTTGGCATTGAATTGCAGTGCCGGACAGACTATGATACCCTGCTGCAGAAAATGCGGGATTCCAATATTGGTTTCTCAGAAATAAATAAAAACGACCAGTTGTTCGGATACCTGGTCTGACCTCTTAATCCATATCAAATTGTGGATAATTAGCCGTTGAATCCAATTTCCTGCTGAAAGCTTTTTCGTAATTTCAGTCGTTTGCTTGCAATATGAAATATAGTTAACGACTGTATTCACTTAACACTTAATTTTTTCACCT
Source organism: uncultured Chitinophaga sp. (assembly GCA_964519865.1). Classification (GTDB taxonomy): domain Bacteria; phylum Bacteroidota; class Bacteroidia; order Chitinophagales; family Chitinophagaceae; genus JJ008. Next base: position 469 of record CAZFLL010000046.1, read on the forward strand.
CATGGCAGGCAACCAGGGACTCTATCATCCTTCTTACGAACATGATGCGTGCGGCATAGGCTTTGTCGCGAATATCAAAGGTCATAAATCTCATCAGCATATTTCCGATGCCTTAACGGTACTGGAAAACATGGAGCACCGGGGTGCCTGTGGTTGTGAGCAGAATACCGGTGATGGCGCAGGTATCATGATCCAGACTCCGCATGAATTCTTCTTTGACGAATGCCTTAAACTCGGCGTACACCTGCCCTCCTTTGGTAAATACGCTGTCGGGATGGTTTTCTTTCCCAAAGAGATCCGCCTCCGTGAGGAATGCCGCGATATCCTGAACCGTTCTGCGGAGAAACTGGGTATTGAAGTGCTGGCTTACCGCAAGGTTCCCGTGAACACCACCGATATTGGTCCGACCGCCCTGAGCGTTGAACCCGAGATTGAACAGGTCTTCGTTGCCTGCCCGGATCATATCAATAACCCCGATGATTTCGAACGGAAATTATTCATCCTCCGCAATTATGCTTCTCACCTGATCAATAGTACGGTAAGAAAAGATGAGATCGGATTTTATATCGCTTCCCTGTCCTATAAAGTAATCGTTTACAAAGGACAGCTGACCAGTCACCAGGTACGTCAGTACTTCCCTGATCTCAGCAATAAACGCGTGGTTAGTGCTTTCGGATTGGTGCATTCCCGTTTTGCCACCAATACATTCCCTTCCTGGAAACTGGCACAACCCTTCCGCTATATCGCCCACAATGGCGAGATCAATACCCTGCAGGGTAACCTTAACTGGTTAAAAACTTCGGAGAAAGGATTCACCACTCCATATTTCAGCAAGGAAGAAATGGAAATGCTGTTGCCCATCGTTACTGAAGGACAAAGCGATTCCGCCTGTCTCGATAATATGATCGAACTGCTGATGCTGACCGGTCGTTCATTGCCCCATGTGATGATGATGCTGATCCCTGAAGCCTGGGATGGCAATGATGATATGGACCCGGTTAAAAAAGCATTTTATGAATTCCACTCCTCCTTTATGGAGCCCTGGGATGGTCCGGCTTCTATCTCTTTTACTGATGGTAAAATGATCGGGGCCACCCTTGACCGGAATGGACTTCGTCCTTCCCGTTATTGTGTGACAAAAGATGACCGCGTGATCATGGCTTCTGAAACAGGCGCTTTGCCGGTGGATCCGGCCATCATTCTTGAAAAAGGACGCCTTCAGCCCGGGAAGATGTTTGTGGTGGATATGGAAAAAGGAAAGATCATCAGTGATGAGGATCTCAAAAAAGAAATCTGTTCCCAGAAGCCCTATGGCGAATGGCTGAATAAATACAAGATCCGCCTGGAAGAACTGCCCCAGCCCCGGATCATGTTTACCCACCTGGAACATGACCAGGTATTTAAATACCAGAAAGCCTTTGGTTATTCCACCGAAGACCTCGATACGATCATCACTCCTATGGCGGTGGAAGGAAAAGAGCCGATCGGTTCCATGGGCACTGATGTACCCCTGGCTATTCTGAGTGATGAACCCCAGCACCTGAGCAGCTATTTCAAACAACTCTTTGCCCAGGTCACCAATCCGCCGATCGATCCGATCCGTGAAAGACTGGTGATGTCACTGGCTACCTTCGCCGGCAACAATGGTAACCTGCTGCTGGAAGATCCGCTGACCTGTCACAGTGTGGCCCTGAAGCACCCGGTGCTCAGCAATTTCGAACTGGAAAAAATCAGGAGTATTGATACCGGTTTATTCCAGGCCAAAACCATACAGTGTTATTTCAGGGCCGATGGCAAACCCGGTTCATTGAAAAGAGGGGTTGAACGGATCTGTGATTATGCCGTGGATGCGGTACAGGATGGATTTAAAGTGCTGGTATTGCAGGACAGGGCTATTGATTCCAACCACGCTCCTATTCCTTCACTGCTGGCTACTGCAGCCATTCATCATCACCTGATCCGTAAAGGACTGCGTGGACAGGTGGGTATCATTGTGGAGGCTGGAGATGTATGGGAAGTCCATCACTTTGCCTGCCTGGTTGGCTTTGGTGCCACAGCCGTGAATCCCTATCTCGCCCTTTCATCTATCAGGGACCTGATGGAAAGAGGTAAACTACCGGCTAACCTGACGGAAGATGAACTGAAGAAAAATTATATTAAAGCGGTCAATGACGGTCTGCTGAAAGTCTTTTCCAAGATGGGTATCTCCACCCTGCAATCATACCAGGGTGCCCAGATATTTGAGATACTTGGATTGAATAAAGATGTGGTGAATAAATATTTCACCGGGGCCACGTCCAGGATCGAAGGCATGGGGCTGGATGAGATTGCGAAAGAAGTACTGGCGAAACATTATTTCGCTTTCAGTAAAAAAGATATCCCGGCTGATCGCCTGCCGGTGGGGGGCATTTATCAATGGAAAAGAAAAGGGGAATTTCACTTATTCAATCCCCAGACCATCCACCTGCTGCAGCATGCCACGAAGATGAACGATATGAATACCTTTAAAAAGTATTCAAAGCTCGTCAACGACCAGAGTGAAAAAGCCTGCACCCTGCGCAGCCTTTTCCAGTTCAGGAAGAACCGTCCGTCGATTTCCATTGATGAAGTGGAAGCCGCGGAAAAAATTTATAAACGCTTTGCCACCGGGGCCATGAGTTTTGGGTCCATCTCCTGGGAAGCGCATACCACCCTGGCGATTGCCATGAACCGACTTGGCGGGAAAAGCAATACCGGTGAAGGCGGTGAGGATGAAAAGCGTTATGACAAACTGCCAAATGGGGATTCCATGCGCAGTTCCATCAAGCAGGTGGCTTCCGCCCGTTTTGGGGTAACCAGTTTATACCTTACAGAGGCGGATGAATTACAAATCAAAATGGCCCAGGGAGCAAAACCCGGGGAAGGTGGACAGTTACCCGGGCATAAAGTGGATGAATGGATTGGCCGGGTACGTCATGCCACACCCGGAGTGGGACTGATCTCCCCTCCCCCGCATCACGATATTTATTCCATCGAAGACCTGGCCCAGCTGATCTATGATCTGAAAAATGCTAACCGGGCCGCGCGTATCAGTGTAAAACTGGTGAGCAAGGCCGGTGTAGGTACGATAGCGGCCGGGGTTACCAAAGCCAAGGCCGATGTGGTGCTTATTGCAGGACATGATGGTGGTACTGGTGCTTCCCCGGTCAGTTCGATCAAACATGCCGGACTCCCCTGGGAACTCGGTCTTGCCGAAACACACCAGACCCTGGTAAAAAATAAACTCAGGAGCCGCGTCGTGGTACAGGCCGATGGCCAGCTGAAGACAGGAAGAGATATTGCCGTAGCCGCTTTACTCGGTGCGGAAGAATGGGGTATTGCCACGGCCGCACTGGTGGTGGAAGGTTGTATCATGATGCGTAAGTGTCATATGAATACCTGTCCCGTAGGTGTAGCCACCCAGGATCCTGAATTACGTAACCGGTTTAAAGGTGATCCCGATCACGTGGTGAATTTCTTCAAAATGATCACCCAGGAATTCAGGGAGATCATGGCAGAACTTGGTTTCAGAACTGTGGATGAAATGATCGGACAGGTCGACAACCTGGAAATGCGTGAGAATATCCAGCATTGGAAATATAAGAACATAGATCTTTCTGCGGTATTGTACAAAGAGCCCAACTCGATGTACACCACCTTGCATTGCAGTGAGGAGCAGGATCACGGGCTGGCTGATAGTCTCGATTGGAAATTGCTGGCTGCTGCGGCACCGGCGCTGGAAAAGAAGGAAAAAGTAACCGGCAGTTTCAACATAAAAAATACTGACCGTACCGCAGGCACTATCCTGTCCAATGAGATCACGAAGAAATACCGGGCGGAGGGATTACCGGATAATACCGTGCACTTTAATTTCAATGGTACAGCCGGACAAAGTTTTGGTGCCTTCAATACAAAGGGGATTACCCTCGAACTGGAAGGAGATGCGAACGACTATTTCGGAAAAGGATTAAGTGGTGCCCGGCTGATCATTTATCCGCCGAAAACGGCCACTTATACACCGGAGGACAACAGCATTATCGGCAATGTGGCTTTTTATGGTGCAACATCCGGAGAAGCCTTCATTCGTGGCAAAGCTGGTGAACGTTTCTGTGTCCGGAACTCCGGTGCCCGCGTAGTGGTGGAATCAGTGGGTGATCATGGTTGTGAATATATGACCGGTGGACGGGTGCTGATCCTTGGACCTACCGGCCGCAATTTCGCCGCAGGTATGAGTGGAGGAATCGCGTATATCTATGATGTGAAGGGGAATTTTGCCGGCAACTGCAATAAAGAAATGGTGGACCTTGATCCCTGTGATCTGAATGATAAAAATGAATTATTCACCATGCTGCAGAAACATGTTGAATTTACCGGCAGCACCGTGGCCAAATTCATATTAGAAGACCTGGATAACCAATTACAGCATTTTGTAAAAGTATTCCCGAAGGATTATAAAAAAGTGTTGCTGGGTAAATCAGCCTCTGTAAACCAGAAAGCGTAAAGGCAAAGTATGAGGTACGGAGTACGAACTACAAACTACTAACTACAAACTACTAACTTTTAACATGGGTAAACCAACAGGATTTAAAGAATTTAACCGTGAACTGCCTGGCAAGCAGAAAGTGGAGGAGCGGATTAAACATTACCATGAATTTGTAGAACGTTACCCTGAGGAAAAACTGAACCAGCAGTCGGCCCGTTGTATGAACTGCGGGGTGCCGTTTTGCCATCATGGATGTCCGCTGGGAAATGTGATTCCTGAATTCAATGATGCGGTATACCGTAAGGACTGGAAAGAAGCGTATGATATCCTTTCCTCCACCAATAATTTTCCTGAATTCACCGGTCGGATCTGCCCCGCCCCCTGTGAAACAGCCTGTGTGCTGGGTATCAACCAGCCGGCTATTACGATTGAGGAAATTGAAAAACATATTATCGAAATCGCCTTTGATAAAGGATTTGTCCAGGCCCGTAAACCCAATCTCCGTTCGGGTAAAAAAGTAGCCGTGATCGGCTCCGGACCGGCAGGACTAGCTGCCGCGGCCCAGTTAAATTATGCCGGTCATAGTGTAACCGTATTTGAACGGGATGAACAGCCTGGAGGTTTGTTACGTTACGGCATCCCTGATTTCAAACTGGAAAAATGGGTGATTGACAGAAGGATCAACGTAATGGAAGATGAAGGGGTGATATTCAGGTGTCATGCCAATGTAGGGGTAAATATCAGCATCAATGATGTTCTTCGTGAATTCAATGCCATCGTACTTGCGGGTGGAAGTACGGTTCCCCGCAACCTCAATATACCCGGGAGGGAACTGAAGGGCGTGTATTTTGCCATGGACTTTCTGAAACAGAATAATAAGCGTGTGGCCGGTAAAGATTTCCTGGCGCATGCCGATATTGAGAGTAATATATTAACGGAAGAAGTAAAAGCCACGGGAAGAAATGTGGTGGTGATTGGTGGCGGGGATACGGGTAGTGATTGTGTGGGCACATCCAATCGTCATGGGGCGAAATCGGTCACACAATTTGAATTATTGCCCAAACCTCCGGAAGACCGGAATGATACCATGCCCTGGCCGACCTACCCTATGTTACTTAAAACAACCACTTCGCATGAAGAAGGGGCGGACCGTAAATGGGCAGTGGCCACCAAGGAATTTATCGGGGATGGAAAAGGAAATCTGAAAGCACTAAAGATCGTTGACCTGGAATGGAAGATCGTAGACGGGCGCCCGGCCAGTTTTGTGGAAGTGGCAGGTTCAGAAAGAGAGTTGCCCTGCGAACTGGCCTTACTGGCCATGGGCTTTATGCATCCTCAACAGGAGGGCCTGATCAGCAACCTGGGGGTAGAGCTGGATGAAAGAGGCAATGTAAAAGCAAGCGAAAAAGAATACCGCACCAGTATTTCAAAAGTGTTTACAGCCGGTGATATGCGTCGTGGGCAAAGTCTTGTGGTATGGGCTATCAGCGAAGGCCGGGAAGCTGCCCGCAAAGTGGATGAATTCCTGAACAACCAACCCGGCTCCGTCCTGGAAACCAAAGATGCATCGATCATGTACCAGTTAGGATGATTTAAAAATTTAAACTTAATTAAGAGCTCTTCTTTATGAAGGGCTCTTTTTATTACAACACCACACTATTCTCAACTTAAAGGAATCGATTTCCGGCTGACACTGTTTCCTTATTTTTTCTACGTATTAAAAGCGACCTGCAATCTATCAGTTTCTTCCCCAATTGGCATATTGGCTAATGGGCTAATTGGCACATTAAACACTATTTTCTCATAAAAATTAATATTATAATTATTACTAATTAATACTATTTCAACCAAAACACTCATTTTTTTCAACTTTTTGCAATAATTATTAACATTATCATCAAAACTAACACGTGTTAAGGCCTTTTATTTCTATTTTCACCCTGTAAGGCTAACATAGTAGAAATTTTTAATGTTTAACTAAAAACCTAGCTCATGAGTAAAAGAAAAGCAAAACAAATCTTGCCATTTGTCGTCCTGGTTGCTGTTGCCATTTTTGCCATGTTTATTAAACCCGCTGCAGATTATGTTCCGGGTCCCAAAGATCCCCAATACAGTGCTGCAGACATTGCCTGGGTACTTGTTTCCACCGCCCTCGTGTTCCTGATGACACCTGGTCTGGCTTTTTTCTATGGTGGAATGGTTCACCGCAAAAACGTAATCTCTACGATGATCAAAAGTACCGTAGCCGCAGGGGTGGTAGGTATTCTTTGGGTGGTATGTGGATTCAGTCTTGCTTTTGGTGATACGGTGAAAGGATTTATCGGGAATCCCGAAACCTTTGCCTTTTTCAATGGCGTGAAATCTGGAGCGGCCTGGCCCTTTGCCAATACGATCCCGCTGAGCCTGTTCTCCCTGTTCCAGTTAATGTTCGCCATCATCACTCCCGGACTGGTGGTTGGTGCAGTGGCAGAACGTATCCGGTTTACCTCTTACCTCTTGTTTATTTTCCTTTTCTCCCTGCTGGTCTATTCTCCTGTTGCACACTGGAGCTGGCACCCGGAAGGTTTCCTGGCTAAAATGGGCGCCTTTGACTTTGCCGGTGGTACAGTAGTACATATTACAGCCGGTTGTGCCGCCCTCGCCGGAGCGATGGTATTGAAAAGAAGAAGATCACATATCGAACAAAAAGAAATTCCGCCAGCCAACGTACCCTATGTACTGATCGGGACCGGTTTACTCTGGTTCGGCTGGTTTGGTTTCAATGCAGGTTCCGCTGTAGGAGCAAATTCGCTGGCTGTAAATGCCTTTGGAACAACTTCCACGGCTGCTTCTGCCGCAGGTCTGGCCTGGATGTTCTTTGATGTAATCAAGGGTAAAAAACCTTCTGTACTTGGTTTCTGTATTGGTGCCGTGGTTGGACTGGTCGCCATTACTCCTGCAGCCGGTTTTGTCGGTATTCCCCAAAGTATCATCATCGGTGTTATCGGGGCCCTTGTTTCCAATATTGCTGTAAGCATCAAACAAAAATCCAAACTGGATGACACACTGGATGTATTCCCCTGTCACGGTTTAGGTGGTATGGTAGGTATGCTGCTTACCGGTGTATTCGCCAGCAAAGCGGTGAATTCAGCAGGCCCTGATGGTCTTTTCTATGGCAATCCTGAATTCCTTTTTATCCAGTTTAAAGCCATGGCAATCGTGGCCATCTACAGCTTCACGGTTTCCTATGGCATCTTCAAATTCATCAACTTCATTGTACCCATGCGGGTGAGTGAAAGTGAGGAAGAAGAAGGGCTGGATTCCTCACAGCACGATGAAAAATATATGCAGGGTCACTTACTGGTTCACAACAACGGGGCCATTGAGGAAAAACCTGCCGCTCATTAATAAAATCGAAAAAGGCACTGCATAAATGGGGTAAACTTCTCGTAAAAGCTTATCCCTGCTGTGCCCTTTTCTTAACATCAAAAATGTATTACAATGTTACAAAAATATTTTGTGGCCGCCATCGGCCTGTTCAGTTTTACCTGTTCTTTAGCCCAGACAGCGGCAGTTACCGCAGATACGGCCACTGCCGCCCCCGCTGAAGACAAAAAAGAACCCGTTTTAACCATTACCGGTTCCGTAGATGCTTATTATAAACTCGATTTTGCGAAAACAACGGCCAATAGCTTTACCAGTTTCACCCAGACGCATAATGCCTTTTCCCTGGGTATGGCCAGTATTAAATTTGAGCATAAAGGAGATAAAGTAAGTGCCGTCGCCGACCTCGGTTTCGGTCCCCGCGCCAAAGATTTTGCTTACACAGATAACGGGATTACCCAGGCCGTAAAACAACTCTATATCAGTTACTCCCCGGCTGAATGGCTGAAATTCACCATTGGTACCTGGGGTACCCATGTGGGTTACGAGTTGCTGGATCCCCAGCTGAACCGTAACTACAGCATGAGCTACATGTTTACGAATGGCCCGTTTTCCCATACCGGACTGAAAGCTGAGATCACTAAAGGACAACATGGTTTTATGGTGGGTGTATCCAATGCCACCGACTACCGGATTCCCCCCTCTGGCCAGATCAATAAGAAATTTTTCATTGCACAGTACTCCTTCGCCCCATCCGATAAGATTAAATTCTACCTGAATTATGTAGGCGGTCAGAACCCCGATACTTCGAAAACCAGTCAGTTTGATGCCGTGGTTACCGCTAAATTTTCTGACAAATTCAATATCGGATTTAATGCCACCAGCAACAGTACCAAATTCTGGGATGGCAGTAAAAACATCGATGCTTTATCCTGGGGTGGTGCGGCCCTTTACCTGAACCTGGATCCTAAACCCTGGTTTGGACTTACCCTTCGCGGTGAACTGTTCAGTGATAAAAACCAGATCAAGCCCTTTGCCTACGCCAGTGAAGGTGGCAGTATTTTCGCCACTACCCTGTCAGCCAATTTCAAATCAGGCGGGTTTACATTCATCCCTGAACTCCGGCTGGATAACGCCAACAAAGATGTACTGTTCGTAGATAAAGACGGCAACGGAACCAAATCCGCTACCAGTTTTGTGATTGCCGCAGTATATTCCTTCTGATAAAAAATGAGGGCGGAGTTTTCTCCGCCCTCATTCAATATATTATTTACCGGGTCAACCGGATGAACGCTCTAAGTGGCAAGCAATCGTTAGCCGCCCCCTGTTTCCACAGGGGGCTTTTTTAATCTTGTAGCATCAACAATCCTTACACTTCCGGCTCCTGCTGACTCAGGCAATGGAAACTACCCAATCCCCAGATGATATCCGTGGAGTCAATGCCCACCACTTCCCTGCCGGGAAAAGCAGATTGTATAATCTGCAGGGCCTTTTCATCCCTGCCGGACCGGAATGTGGGCACAATGACTGATTTATTGGCAATATAAAAATTAGCATAAGAACAGGGCAGCCGCTGATCTTCATAGATCAGTTCTTCCGGCATGGGCAGTTCAATAATATTGAGCTGTTTGCCATTCAGCAGGCGCATCTGTTTTAACTGACGGAGATTATGCTGCAGGAGTCCGTAATTCTCATCATTCTTATTCTCTTCAATCACGGTGATCACAGTGTCCTCATTTACAAAACGGATCGTATCATCAATATGACCATCTGTATCATCTCCTACAATTCCTTCATCCACCCAAAGTACCTGGTCCATCCCATAATAATCGCAAAGGTATTTTTCAATCTGCCCCTGGTTGAGGTGCGGGTTGCGGTTGGGATTTAACAAACAGGCCGTGGAAGTCATAACTGTTCCCTTCCCGTTAAACTCCACTGAACCGCCCTCCATCACAATACCTGGATTATACACTGGTATATTAAAGTGCTGACCGATGAGGGTCGGGATCACATCATCCAGGTCATACGGGGGATATTTGTTTCCCCAGGCATTATATCCCCAGTCCACAATTACCTTTTTAATATCCAACGCGGGATTGATCAGGAAAGCCGGACCATGATCCCTGCACCAGGCATCATTGGTGGGATGAAAAAAGAATTCAACCTTACTGATATCCACCCCTTCATGCTGCAAATGACCCAGGGCAGCTACTTTCATGGTTTCATTGGCCACATTGATATTAACTTTTTCCCCTTTGGTGAGTTCCCTGATAAACTTTGCATAAGATGGATAGATCGTATGGATCTTCCCCGGCCAGGATGCTTCCTTATGCGGCCAGCTTAGCCAGGTAGCTGTATGAGGTGCAAATTCAGCCGGGAAATAGTATCCCAGGTCCTTCGGAGTATGTTGTGTCATTAGTCTTCGTCGATATAGCGTTTGGTAATCGGTTGGTATGAATCTATTCTCCGGTCACGCATGAACGGCCAGTGCGTCCGGTACTGATCTGTTTTGGCAAGATCCAGTTCCAGTACTTTTATTTCTTCCTGGTCATGTGACGCTTTATAAAGAATGGTGCCAAATGGATTGGATACAAATGATCCACCCCAGAATTTCATCGCCCCGTTCTGTTCCAGTCCTACCCTGTTCACACTCACCACATGCACGCCGTTGGCCACGGCATGACTGCGCTGGATCGTTTGCCAGGCACCATACTGTTCAGTATTGGTGGCTTCATCCTGCGCCGTGGCCCAGCCGATGGCTGTCGGATAAAAAAGAATCTCTGCCCCCATCAATGCGGTAATTCGGGCCGCTTCCGGATACCACTGGTCCCAGCAGATCAGGATACCGATCGTGGCAAACTTGGTCTTCCAAACTTTATATCCCAGGTCGCCCGGGGTAAAATAAAATTTCTCGTAATAAGCCGGGTCATCCGGGATATGCATTTTCCGGTATTTGCCCAGGTAGGATCCATCCGCATCGATCACGGCCGTGGTGTTATGATAAAGACCTTGTGCCCGTTTCTCAAAAAGGGAAGCAATAATGACTACTCCCAGTTCACCAGCCACTTTCTGCAGGGTTTCAGTGGAAGGCCCCGGAACAGGCTCTGCCAGTTTGAAATGTTCATAATCCTCCACATCGCAGAAATAAAGGGAGGTAAACAATTCCTGCAGGCAAACAATCTGTGCGCCATCCACTGCGGCCTTTTTTACGCCTTCAATGGCTTTGGCCAGGTTGGCTTCCTTATTACCGGAACAGGTCATCTGTACCAGGCCGACGTTGACTTTACTCATAATGGGTAAATTGAGGTGCAAAAATAACAGTTAGAACAGCTCATTTCCGTTTTTAAGCCGAATTCCTTCCCGCATTAATGATCCCGAAAGAACAGCGCATGGCCAGCTTCTCATAGGTTTCCCTGGCGGTGGCCGGAGCGCCCTGTTCGTCAAGTTCCCGGATCCGCGACAACGCATATTGCTGAATCGTCACCAGGGGTAATACAATCCTTTCACGCATCTGGATCGATGCCTGTTCTACCGGGTAATCCGCCATCAGTTCGTTGTTTCCGGTGATCTTAAAGAGGTATTGTTTGGTCAGTTCATATTCATCGTGAATCATCTGCCAGATTTCGCCGAACTGTTTATGGGTTGAGAGGTAAGCGGTCAGCGGGAAGAATGACTTCATCATCGCCATTTCACAATTGTCCAGTAAGGTGCGGAAAAACAAAGACTGGTGATACAATTTCTGCAATTGCAGAAGTTTTCCCCTTTTCTCCATGGCCTGCAAAGCTGAACCCACTCCGAAATAACCGGTCACATTCTGTTTTAGCTGGCTCCAGGAGCCTGCAAAAGGTATAGCCCGGAGGTCTTTTAATGACAGACCGGAAGCGGCACCGCGTTTGGCCGGACGGCTGCCGATATTGGTTTCACTATAAAAACGAAGCGGACTCACCTGCAATAAATAATCAGCCAGGTATGGATGATCTTTCAGTGACTTATAGGCATTGAAACCTTCCTGGGCCAGTTCCTGCAACAGGGTCTCTTCAATTTCACTCAATGTGGTATCCCTGTTATTGAAAAGATCATTGCTGATACCGGCATTGAGCAGTTGTTCAATATTGAACTGGGCCGCTTCAATAGTACCAAAGTTGGAACTTACAGTTTGTCCCTGTATAGTCAGCTGAATTTCTTTATTGGCAATATTATGACCCATTGAAGCGTAAAACTTATGGGTCTTGCCCCCACCACGGGAGGGTGGACCACCACGTCCATCAAAGAAGACGACATCAATTTCATTTTCCCTGCTGATCCGCGTGAGTTCTTCCTTGGCTTTATAAATACACCAGTTGGCCATCAGGTAACCGCCATCCTTGGTACCATCGGAGAAACCCAGCATGATGGTCTGCTGGTTGCCCCGGCGTTTGATATGCTCCCTGTAAACCGGGTTTGTATACAATGTCTTCATCACAGCAGCAGCATGCCGGAGGTCATCAATGGTTTCGAATAATGGTACAATGTCCACATTCAGTTCTTCTTTGTTCCAGCCGGCCAGCAGGAACAATCCATACACTTCCATGGCATTCAGGGCACTGTTGCACTGACTGATAATATACCGGTTACATCCTTCTGCCCCGTTATACAGTTGTATATCGCGTATGGCGGCAACCGATTGAATGGTATCCTGCAGGATCGGATCGGATAGCACGGATACCGTTTCATGTGGCACCAGTGTTGACAATGCATGGATCTTTTCATCCTCAGGCATTGCCAGGTATCCGGCAGGTAATGCACTGGTCTTTTCTGCCAGTTCCTGGTAAAACTTTCCGTGAACGGAACTGTCCTGCCGGATATCAAGTGAGGCAAAATGCAACCCGAATACCCCGATTTTATTGATCAGGTTATTTACCATGTGCAGGAATAATCCATTGTGCTGGTAAATGATAATATCCCGGACCTGTTGTAAAGTGGACAGGATCTCTTCTTTGCTGAGGTTGGTTTTATATCCCGGGATAAACAGGTTACTGTATAATTTACTCTCCAGTTCCTGCAGCAGAATATCCACGCCTTCAAACGTAAGGCGCCGGCGTAGCCTGCGGACATCCATGTAATAACATTTGATTATGCCACCCCGGAGTGCATTGGCCACCTGCAGGGTGATATCACTGGTCACAAAGGGATTCCCATCCCGGTCACCACCCGGCCAGAAACCCATCCGGATGACCGGGTTCTTATTGTGCATGGCATCGGGGAACTGGCTCTTCAGGGATGAAATGATCCGTCCGGCTGCCGGGTAAAAAACATTCTCGAGGTACCAGATCAGGCTGACTGCTTCGTCGTAGGGAGTCGGCTTTTTCTTTTTAAAGAAAGGCGTTTTTCCTAATTGCTGCAGGTAAGTATTGATCAGGTTGGTATTGTTATCGCCCAATGCCTTGGCCAGGTCATTGATGATACCAAGGACAGGACCCGGATAAAACTGGGTGGGGTGTGCGGTGAGTACCAGGCGGATGGCAAAATCATCCAGCTTGGCGGCCAGTTCATCTTCCTTTTTTCCCTGGATTACATCTGACTCCAGTTGCTTCAGGGTACCTACCCCGTTCAGATCATGGACAGAACGGAATGCCGCGTCTTCCAGTGCATCAAATAGCACCACCTGTCTTTCGATATACTGTACAAAGCGGAATAGCAGGTCATTCCGCTCATCCGGTTTGGAATAGGTGGTCTGCTTATCAAAAAATTCCTGGATGATCGTGGAAGGACTGAGTTTCTTTTTATAACCTTCTTCACAATTATTGGAAAGCAGGGATAACAGGATGCCGGTCTTTTCAATACGATGAAAAGGCAGGGAAGTGAATAAACTGTTGTACAGCTGAAAGCGTACGCCCACTTCATTGCGGAATTGCTGTAAGGCCCTGCCGGAGGGATGATCCATGATGTTGGTTTAAAGAGTTTCAAAAAACATAGGCAAGCAGGTCCATGAAAATACTTCATTTGACGGAGACTTGCCCTTTGCCGGTGTATATATTAAAAAAAATGCCCCCGGTAAACCGGAGGCATTCATATCAAACAGATGTTAGCTTATCTTATTCAGCGGCTTTTTCTTCTGTTGCGGGCGCTTCCGTATTCGTGGCATCAGCCTTTTTCTTAGCTGCACCTGAACGACGGGTTTTCTTGGCAGCTGCTTTAGCTTCGCCTTTACCCTTACCGTAGATCTCGTTGAAATCCACCAGTTCGATCATTGCTGTATCCGCGTTATCGCCGGGACGGAATCCCAATTTGATAATACGGGTGTAACCACCGGGACGGCCGGCTACTTTTTCTGCTACAGCACCAAACAGTTCTTTTACTGCTTCTTTATCCTGCAGGTAGCTGAATACCACCCGACGCTGGTGCGTGGTGTTATCCTTACCCTTGGTGATAATGGGCTCAACAAATACGCGCAGCGCTTTGGCTTTAGCGGTTGTGGTTACGATCCTTTTGTGCTGGATCAGCTGGCAGGCCAGGTTGCTCAGCAGGGCTTCCCTGTGTGCTTTCTTACGGCCGAGATTTTTTACTTTGTCTCCGTGACGCATGACATTTAAATTTAGTTCAGCTGTACCGTGTCAGGAATTACAGCCTACGTTATGAAAAAAGCTGCGAGTTATGAGTTGCGAGCTGCGAGACTCATAGCCCGCAGCTCACTACTCGCAGCTGGTTCTTTAAAATTCGCTCAGGTCGATACCGAGTTTCACCAGGTCCATACCAAAGTGCAGACCACGTTCAGTCAGTACCTGTTCAATTTCAGCCAGTGATTTCTGACCGAAGTTGCGGAACTTCATCAGGTCTTCCTGCTCATATTGTACCAGTTCACTCAGGGAGTTGATCTTGGCCGCTTTGAGGCAGTTGAACGCACGTACAGAGAGATCCAGGTCTTCCAGCGGCGTTTTCAGCACCTTGCGCAGTTGCAGGGTCTGCTCGTCCACCAGGTCTTCTTTCTTCTCTTCTTTATTATCGAAGGTGATGTTCTCGTCGGTGATGATCATCAGGTGCTGGATCAGGATGCGGGAAGCCTGTTTAACAGCTTCTTCCGGATGGATGGTACCATCGGTGGAAACTTCCATGATCAGTTTTTCGAAGTCGGTACGTTGTTCCACACGGGTGTTCTCGATCGTGTACTTCACATTCTTGATAGGGGTGAAGATAGAGTCGATCGGGATATAGCCCAGGGGAGCATCTTTCGGCTTGTTATCTTCCGCAGGTACATAACCACGGCCCTTGCCGATCGTCAGTTCGATATCCATGCGGGAAGAAGAATCCAGGGTGCAGATCAGCAGGTCCGGGTTCATTACCTGGAAGGTTTGGGTACCTTCACTGATCATGCCGGCGGTGAATTCTGTCCTGTTCTTTATAGATAAGATGATCTTTTCGTTCGTTACTTCGTGATCGGCGATTTTCTTGAAGCGAACCTGTTTCAGGTTCAGGAAAATTTCCACCACATCTTCGCTGATCCCTTTCATGGTTGCGAATTCGTGATCCACCCCTTCGATTTTCACACCGATGATCGCATAACCTTCGAGTGAGCTCAGCAATACACGGCGGAGTGCATTACCAATCGTTACGCCATAGCCGGGCTCCAGGGGACGAAACTCAAACTGAGCTTCAAAATCCGTCGCCTTTTGCAGAATAATCTTATCAGGTTTTTGGAAATTAAGGATTGCCATATTTTACGCTTTAATTTTTGAATGGTGTTGGGAGCAAGTTGCGAGCAGTGAGTAACGAGCAGCGAGCCACGAGTCTCGAAACTCATAGCTCATCACCCGTTGCTATTACTTGCTGTATAACTCGACGATCAGTTGCTCCTTAATGTTTTCCGGAACACTTTCCCTTTCAGGATAAGTAATGAAAGTACCTTTCAACTCGGTTTCATTAAAATCCAGCCAGCTGAACTTGGGGTTCTTGGGGCGTACCACACTGGTGATAGACGTCCTTTCACGGCTGCCTTCCTTGATGGTGATTACATCACCGGCAGTCAGCTGGAAAGAAGGAACATTCACCACTTCACCGTTTACTTCGATGTGTTTGTGGCTTACGAGCTGGCGGGCAGCAGGACGGCTCGGCGCGATACCCATGCGGAAAACGGTGTTGTCCAGGCGGGCTTCCAGTAATTTGATCAGGTTTTCACCGGTTACACCTTTACGGCGGGCGGCTTCCTCAAATGTCTTACGGAATTGTTTCTCCAATACACCATAGGTGTATTTGGCTTTTTGTTTTTCGCGGAGCTGCAGTGCGTATTCCCCTAAGGTTTTACGCTTACGCTTTTCACCATGCTGACCGGGAGGGTTACTGTTTTTACCCAACCATTTACCATTGCCTAAAATCGGCTCTCCGAAAATGCGGGAGATTTTGGTCTTTGGACCATTGTACCTTGCCATAATCTTACTTTCATTTAAGCTTTTTTAGAAACCGGTACGCAGATCAGTAAAAAGCTTTAAAAAAATCAATCTGGTACCCTTTTTAAAAATGAAACCAATTTGGCTCAAATATGTGGGGAGAAAGTCACGAGCAATGAGTTTCGAGTGGCGGCGGCTCGCAGCTCATTGCTCGCTGCTTCTCTTTAAACTCTTCTCTTCTTGGGAGGACGGCAACCATTGTGAGGCAGCGGGGTTACGTCCTTGATCATCACCACTTCGATACCTGATTGGGATAAGGAGCGGATAGCACCTTCACGACCGGCACCGGGACCTTTAACAAATACATCCACTCTCTTCAGGCCAGCATCAAATGCTGTTTTAGCCGCATCTGCAGCCGCCATCTGGGCCGCATAAGGGGTGTTCTTTTTAGAACCCCTGAAGCCCATTTTACCGGCACTGCTCCAGGAAATGATCTGTCCTGATTTGTTGGTAAGGCTGATGATAATGTTGTTGAATGTGGCGGAAATGTGGGCGTCTCCATAGGAGTCCACTTTTACCACTCTTTTCTTGGCCGCCGCTTTAGCGCTGGTAGCCTGTTGTTGTGCTTTTGCCATAATTTTTGATCCGAGGTAATCTACTGGTTTAAAAATGATCCCGTATCTACGGGACTGAATCAACCCTCCTGCTGACCTACGAAGCGATCCGGAACTGATTCATATTTTGTAAGTCTATATAAAAGTTTCGGGCAGTGAGCTGTGAGTTTCGAGCGAATGGCTCGTTGCTCATAGCTCGCAACTCGTAACTTGTATTATTTCTTAGGTGCCTTCTTCTTACCGGCAACCGTTTTACGCTTCCCTTTACGGGTACGGCTGTTGGTTTTGGTACGCTGACCACGAACAGGCAGGCCTTTACGGTGACGCAGACCACGGTAGCAGGCGATATCCAGCAAACGCTTGATACTCATCTGTACTTCTGAACGAAGCTGACCTTCCACTTTCAGTTCCTCAGTGATCGTGTTACGGATGAGGTTCAGTTCCTCATCGTTCCACTCATTCACTTTCTTGTTACGGTCAATATTATTCTTGTCCAGAATATATTTGGCAGTAGAGGGTCCGATACCATAGATATAGGTAAGACCGATTTCGCCTCTTTTTTGTTTGGGTAAATCAACACCGGCAATACGAGCCATAGTCTGTTATTATTTTACTTTATTTATTACTTATTCTTAAAGCTTCGAGTGGCGAGCAATGAGTTACGAGTTTTCCATTTAAGGGCTCGCAGCTATTGGCTCAGGGCTCACAGCTCTCTTATCCCTGGCGCTGCTTGAAGCGGGGATTCTTTTTGTTAATCACATACAGCTTGCCCTTCCGACGTACAATTTTACAGTCGACGCTGCGCTTTTTGATGGATGCTCTTACTTTCATTTTAGTTTCGCTTTGAGCGTTGAGCCAGGAGCATTGAGTTTTTTTCGCTGCCCATAGCTCTTGGCTATTTATTTATACCTGAAATTGATTCTTCCCCTTGTCAAATCATATGGCGAAAGTTCCACCCCTACTTTATCACCTGGCAAAATACGGATGTAGTGCATCCTCATTTTTCCTGAGATGGTGGCCAGTATTTCGTGCCCATTTTCAAGCTGTACCCTAAACATTGCGTTGGACAGGGCTTCGAGGATAATACCATCTTGTTTGATGAGCGGTTGTTTCGACATAAATTTTAGGGCTGCAAAGATAGGCGTATATGCCCGAATAAAGAAAAAACCCCGATTTTTTTTCGGGGTTATGCATAAAAGAGTAGTTGATCCTGATCAATAAATTGAAAAACAGGCTTTTCAGGCCTTTTCCAGGTGCACTTTGGTCATGTCGAGGTAGAGATTCTGGAATTCATGAACCGAAAGGGGAAAGTCAAAATGCCTTCTGTCTTCCCGCCACCACATTTCAATATGGGAAAAATCGCCCTTTTTCGGGACAAAGACCCTGAAAGAGTCCTTTTTGTACTTTACCCCGGCATCCAGGTCTTCCCCGGTAAATCCAAGCCGGGTCAGCTGGCTTTCATCCAGCGGTACCCCATGCATGTCACCCTGGTCGTACCAAAACTCCTGGACCCCATTGTCCACCAGGGCCTGGTGTTCTTCCCGGCTGACTTTAACGACGGTCCCTTCCCGCATCAAACCTTCATCGTCAACGGTAATAATGTCACCTTCTCTGAGATTGTTGATTTTGAGCATAGCGATCGTTTTTGTTTAACCGAATATACCAAATTCCGGGCTCATCCCGAAACGATTTTACTCAGGATCGCTTATGATAATTGAGGACTGCCCAGCCATTCAGGACTACCGCAAAACCTGTAATGGCAAGCAACTGGTATTTAATATCCGCCAGGCCGCTGCCCTTCAGCACCACCATCCGGATCACCTGGATAAAATAGGAAACCGGGTTGGCCCTGGTAATATATTTAGCCCACTCCGGCATACTGTCAATTGACGTATAAAGCCCGCTCATCAGCACAAAGATCATCATCAGTAAAAAAGAGATCAGCATGGCCTGCTGCTGGGTATTGGCATACGTGGAAATCAGCAAGCCGAGTCCAAGTACGGCAAAAAGGTATACGGCTGCAAATACATATATAGTACCCATGCTGCCTACCGGTACAATCCCGTAAAAGAACCGGGCAATAATAAATCCGACGGTAAATACGATCAGCCCGAGTACCCAGAATGGGATCAGCTTACCCAGGATAAAGTGAAACTTCTTCACCGGGGTCACATTGATCTGTTCAATAGTACCGATCTCCTTTTCCTTTACAATATTTATGGCGGTCAGGTTGGCGCCTACCATGGTCAGCAACAAAACGAGCATACCTGGTACCATAAACAGTTTGTACTTCATCAGGGGGTTGTACCAGTTCGTGGAACTGATTTCGATATTGGTTTCGGGACTGAATCGGGGAAACTGGATCCACTCCGTCCTGACCTCCCGGTTATAATCCTGGATGATATTCCTGAGATAGGAACTGCCCAGGCCGGCCTTTACCCCATTGATTGCATTGGCGGCAATAAATAATTTCGATTCATTCTCTTTTACCAGCTCTTTTTCAAAAGCAGCCGGGATTTCCAAAATGATATCGGCCCGGTCATGCTCGATCCGTTCCATCGCTTCATTATATGAACCCGTGTAATCCGTCAAAATAAAATACCCGGAAGAGGTTACTTTATTCACCAGGCTGCGGGAATAGGAGGAATGATCGTGATCGATCACCGCCAGTTTGATATTCTTGATCTCAAAATCGGCTGCCCAGGGAAGTACCAGCAACTGCACCACCGGCATCACAAAGATCAGCCGCAGGATCCCGGGGTCCCGGAATATCTGGCTGAACTCTTTTTGCAATAAAAAGCGCAGTGTCCTCATGCTAACCGGATTTTAAAGTTTTTAATCGCCAGTCCGAGGAAGAAAAAAAGCATCCCCGTTAATACCAGCGTTTCTTTCCAGACAGTATGCAATCCTGTCCCCTTGATCATGACTGATTTTACAATAATATAGAACCATTTGGCAGGGACTATATTTGACACTGTACGCAGCGGCAATGGCATGTTCTCCACCGGAAACATAAAACCACTGAGCATCACCGTTGGCAGAAACATACCAATCAGGGAAATGAACATGGCTGTCTGCTGAGATTCTGCCCGGGAGGAAATTAACAAACCCAGTGACAAGGATACCAGGGTAAAAAGAAAGCTTTCTGCTATCAGTAAAAGTAAACTTCCGTTGACAGGCACATCCAGCACGTATTTGCTTAATAATAAGATGCTGGCAATATTGATGGTGGACAACATCAGGTAGGGCACGGCCTTGGCCAGCACGATCCGGAAAGGTTTCATCGGGGATACCAGCATTACTTCCATCGTACCCATCTCTTTCTCCCGTACAATGGTTATGGCGGTCATCATAGTGCAAACCAGCAGCAGCACCATGGCCATTACGCCCGGCACAAAATTGTACGCCCCCTTAAGTTCGGGATTGTACAACATCCGTATTTCAGTCGTGATGGTATAGGGCAGTTTTCGACCCTGGGTGATCCTGCCCTGGTAATCCATAATAACGGCAGAAGCATAATTAGTCAGCGTATTCGCCACATTGGGATCAGAAGCATCAGCGAGCAACTGTACCTGTGCCTTGTTAAAATGCTGCAGGTCCTCCTTAAAATGCGGAGGAATGATCACCGCCAGTTTCACTTCCCCTTTCCTGAAAATCTGTTCCACTTCCCCGGGTCCAAAGATCTCCTGCTGTACTTCAAAATAACGGCTGGCTTCCAGTTCACTGATGAGTGAAGCCGTGGCGGCATCTTTCGACTGGTCCCATACCGCGATCTTCGAATTCTTCACCTCATTGGTCAGTGCAAACCCGAATATGATGATCTGCACCACCGGCATGGCCAGCAGGATGAACATCGTCCGGGTATCACGGAAAATGTGGTGAAATTCTTTGCGGACAAAAGATATAAATTGTCTCATTTTATATTATTCAAACGCCTGTTTAAAAAGAATCAAGAAACCAAGATGCCTCTGTTAAAAGAACCAAGACGCCAAGATGCCAAGACGCCAAATAAATTTCAAAATCTAAAAACCAAAACCTCCTCAGATGTCTTTTATTTAATAAGATGACTTTCTTTTCTTTTAACACTTTCACTATACTGTGAAGTATGGTTAAATTATTTTACTCTTCCCCCATTGGCACATTGGCATATTGGCTAATTGGCTAATTAATCGGCGTTCCTCACTGCCTTTCTCGCCAGTTTCAAAAACACTTCATCCATCGATGCAGCCCCATATGTCTTCTTTAGCTGCGCCGGGGTGTCCAGTGCGTCTATACGGCCATCCACCATTATACTTACCCGGCTGCAATACTCAGCTTCATCCATATAGTGCGTGGTCACAAAGATTGTTATACCCTCCGCAGCAGCTTCATAGATCAGGTTCCAGAATTCTCTTCTGGTTACCGGATCCACCCCCCCGGTTGGTTCATCCAGGAATACCAGTCTTGGTTCATGGAAAATGGCCACTGAAAAAGCGAGCTTCTGTTTCCATCCAAGTGGCAGCGATCCCACCAGTTTATCTGCTTCGGTTGTCAGGTGCAGTTGTTTCAGCACCACTTCCGTTTTCTCCCGGATAAAAGCATTGCTCTTGCCATAGATGCCCGCATAGAAACGGATATTCTCCCGCACGGTCAGGTCCTCGTACAGGGAAAACTTCTGACTCATATACCCGATATTCCGCTTGATCTTCTCATTCTCTTTGTATACATCAAAACCCGCCACCATGGCCGTACCTGAAGTAGGCAGTGACAAGCCCGACAACATCCGCATGGCCGTGGTTTTGCCAGCCCCATTGGCACCGAGAAAACCAAAGATCTCACCCCGGTGCACATCGAATGTTATAGCGTCCACGGCAGTGAAATCGCCGAAGCGTTTTGTTAGTTTATCTGCCAGAATTACCTTATCTGTCATAACCCTTTTTTATAATAATATCACCCCTTCGGGGTTCAGTGGTTTTTTCTTTCGCCTATTTCTATAACAATTTCAGCCCTTCAGGCTTCTTCCTTCTGGCTTCTCGCTTCTAGCCTCTCGCTTCTCCCATTAACCGTATAAAACAATCCTCAATATTCGCCTCTGCCTCTTTCATTTCGAATGCAATTCCTTTTTTGTTCAGGTAATCCCTTAATTCCGCTTCCCCGTCTTCTTTCATTACTATATGATGGTATTCCCCGAACGGGTAAGCATTCTCCACTGCATCAGAATCGTTTAATATTTTTAATAAAGCCAGCATATCTGCACTTTTTGCGGCCAATAGTTTTTTCCCAAACTGCTGTACGATGGCTTTGGGCGTATCGATCGACATGATACGGCCGGACTGGATCAGGGCTACCCGGTCGCACAAACTGGCTTCATCCATATAAGGAGTGGACACCAGGATCGTAATTCCCTGTTCTTTGAGCCTTTTCAGCATTTCCCAGAATTCCTTTCTGGATACGGCATCCACACCCGTGGTGGGTTCATCGAGGAACAATACAGAGGGCCGGTGAATCAATGCACAGCTCAGGGCCAGTTTTTGTTTCATGCCTCCTGACAGTTTGCCTGCCCGGCGATCCTTAAATGGTTCGATCTGCGAATAAATATCCTTGATCAGGTCGTAATTTTCTTCCACCGTCGTATTGAAAATAGTAGCAAAGAAATCCAGGTTCTCTTTAACGGTCAGGTCCTGGTACAGCGAGAAACGACCGGGCATATACCCCACCCGCTTCCGGATCTCCTTATAATCCTTCACCACATCAAATCCATCCACGGATGCCGTTCCTTCCTCCGCCAGTAATAAAGTGGTCAATACCCTGAACAAGGAAGTCTTGCCCGCACCATCCGGACCAATCAGGCCAAACAGCTCACCCTGCTGCACGTCAAAACTGATTCCGTGCAGGGCAGTGGTAATGGCTTTTTTGGTGCCGTAGCGTTTGATGATATTTGATATACTAACTGCGTTCATGAATAAAAAGCTGTCAGGTGTCAGCTGCCAGGTCTCAGGCTCTGAACCTTTGATAAAATATTATTGATTGAACTTTACTTCTCCGTACATACCGATCTTCAGATACCCGTCATTTTTCACTTTGATCTTAGTGGCATATACCAGATTGGCCCGTTCGTCTTTTGTCTGAATGGTTTTCGGGGTAAATTCCGCTTTATCTGAAATCCAGGTGATAGTGCCCGTAAACTCCTTATATTTCTTATCGCCATCATCCACCAGCACTTTAACCCCCTGCCCGAGTTTTACCTGTGACAACTGTGTGCCGGTAATATATGCCCGCAATGTCATAGTGGATAAATCAGCAATTTTATACAGGGCCTTACCGGCAGAGGTCACTTCACCTTCTTCCGCGTATTTGGTGATAACTGTTCCGCTGGCCGGATTGATGATATTCGCCTTTTTCAGCTGATCTTCCAGCTGGGCCACTCTTTTGGCCAGGGGCTTGCCTTCACTCAGTATACTGCGGTTTTGCGTGGCCACATTGTTCTTTTGTACATTGATCTGTTGCTGGGTCACACTCATATTTCTTTTGGCTACATCAATCTGCGCATTGATATCATCGAGTTGCTTGCCGGTAGCCGCATCCTGTTTCAGGAGGTTCTGGATACGGCCCTGTTCATGCAGCAGTGTATTCAACTGGGATTGCTGAACCGACAACTGGTTCTCGAGCAGTTTTACCTGCGGGCTTACATCCGCGGTTTTTTCTCCCAATGCCTCGATATTGGCCTCTACTTGTTCCTTCTGCAGGGAAATATTGGCGGCATCCACTGTGCCTACCACGCTGTCTTTGGCAATGGTTTGCCCCTCTTCCACTGCAAACCGGGTGATTTTACCCGTTAATTCGGAAGATACAATCACTTCATTGGCTTCAAATGTGCCGCTGGCATCGTAATGGCCGTTGCCACTGTTACAAGCCGTAAAAACGGTCAGTGCGATACATGCAGTTGATACGATATACTTCATACGTCTTTATTTTATGATCCCGTTGCCCGGGTTAATTTCCTGATATGGTTTGGTAATTGATCTGTGCCTGTAATAATTGAACCCGGTGGGTAATAAGGGCCTGCCGGGCCTGGTCTTCTGCATTGACTTCTTTCAGAAAATCATTCGCCGTTATCACCCCGTTTTCCAGCTGGGCCTTGGCTGCTTCCGTTACTGTTTTGCGAAGAGCAATGATTTCTTCATCGGAACTGATCAGTTGCTGCAGTTTATCAATTTCTGACTGCTGTTGCCTCAGTTGCGAATTGGTATTCAGTAAAAAAGTTTCCTGTTGCACGTCCACCATTTTTTGATTGATCTGTACCTGTTCTTTTTCTTTCTTCTTTGTATATAATCCGCCGAGAGACCAGTTAAAACGTACTCCGCCGATAGAATAAAAGGAGAAATCATTCTTCAGCATATTCAGTCCGGGCCGGCCATAACCTGCCTGGGCAAAGAGACTGGCTTTGGGCAGGTTCCTGGCATGGATCAGTTTATTCTGCTGACCGATCAGTTTCTGTTGTTCGCTGTATAATTTCAGTTCAGGTCTTGCAATGGCATTCTCGGCAGCTGACAAGGAGCGTTGTCCGGGTTGTTCCAATCGTATAAACGGATCGAGTTCCTGGCCGATAAACAATGATAAAGCATCAACCAATCCTTTCCGGGAAGTCATAAGTTCAACCGAACGCTGACCGGTTTTTAATAACTCAGCTTTCAGCATATTCAGGTTTGATTTAAAGGCCACGCCATTCTGTACCTGGGCTTCCACTTTCTTCATACCGGTTTCAATATCTTTTTTTACCAGTTCCACCTGTTTCAGCTGTTCATCCAGGTAGAGTATACTTAAGTAGAGCTGGTTAATGCGTTCCTTCACTTTATACAATTCCACTTCCACTTTCTGTTCCTCTACCCGGGCATTCAGTTGCTGCAGGGATTTCTGTTCCCTGGTCAGGCCGCCATCATAGATCAGCTGGTTCACATCCGCCAGGAGTTTGTACTGGTCCTTTCCAGGTGCTTCGATATTCACCCCGGGAATCGGGACAGATACTTTGGTTACATCAGACTGGTAGGTGGCCTGCCCGCTTAGTGAAAACTGCGGCAGGAACCCTTTCTGCAGGTTCTCCACGCTGATACCGGCGGTTTGCCTGACCAGGTCTTTCTGTTTTACAGCCGGGTAATTTTTTTGTGACAACTCATAAGCAGTTGCCAGGCTGAGTTGTTGCAAGGGCTGCGCAACGGCTGAAATACACCAGCCCGTTAAAATGATTAATACTATTTGTTTCATGAGCATTGCTTATTCATCAATCTGTTGATGATTGAAATATTATAATCTTATTGAATCAATAATAAATTTCGGGATCTCCTTCTTCCGTTGCTCCATGATCGCCCTGAACTGATGTTCATCCATACCCATATTTTTCTGCAGCATGGGTTTGGCCACAAATGGAAATATGGTCATCGACAGCATATTCAGTAACAGGTGCATGGGATGAATATTCTTGATGGTTCCCTTTGCCTTCTCCGCTTCGATCTGGGCCAGGAAACGTTGTGGTTGCGGGACATTCTTCCCCTTCCACACTTTCCCCAGAAAATACCCCGGATCCCGGTTGATCTCATTCAGTACAAACAACGGCAGGTAGGGATTCTCCATGACGATCGTGATATATTCAGCACAAAACCGTTCGATCTTTTCAAACAGGGGTTGTTCGGACAGGAAAATATCATTGATTGTCGGAAAGAGCCGGGTGGCGGCTTCCATAAAAATCACTTCAAATAGTTTCTCCTTGTTCTTGAAATAATAATGCAGCAGGGCTTTGTTGATCCCCGCTTCATCGGCTATATCCTGCATCCGGGCGCCGGTCATTCCATCACGCACAAATACCCGCCTGGCCGCTACCAGGATCTGCTCTTCCGTACTCTTGTCTTTTGTCTTTTTCGGCATTTTTAACCAAATGGTTAACAAAGGTGAAAAAAATTAACCAAATGGTCAAATTATTTTTTTCAGATGCCCGTTGCGAGTTGCCAGGTGTCAGTATCGCACTCCGATTGACATCTGACAACGGGCATCTGACAACTATTTTAAAGAGTAATTAAACGAAAACTGG
>CAZFLL010000046.1:26467-29270 GCA_964519865.1 uncultured Chitinophaga sp.
CATCTGACAACGGGCATCTGACAACTATTTTAAAGAGTAATTAAACGAAAACTGGTAAATCGGCAACGAGTAATCGATCTCCGGCTGCTTCGTGTACTTATAATACAGCACCCTGATATTCACGAGCCTCGTAATTTCCACCCCCCAGCCTACTGACCAGCCTTTATATACTCCATTGGATTGAATATCCGGCATAAAGGTTTTTAACTGGGTGGGGTTGGTATAGGAGCTTATATACCGCCAGGCCAGCCAGGTGACACCAAGATTTTTATTATTGGAACGCTCCCAGGCACCTGTCTGCAGGTATAACCCTAATGCCCCAAATCCATTGAGAAAGTTGACGGGCTTGCCTGTTTGCGGGTCAGTAATCAGGCCGGTTCTTGTCCCGGTTAGCACCCGCTCCCCGAAATGATACAATAAACCGGACTTAGTCAGTTTTTCCTTTTTCCGGGTAAAAAAAATAACCCCATCCACGGAGAGGTTCGCCAGCCCACTGAGTGGATTGATAAAATTAATGGCCAGTGATTCATTGCTTTGCGGCAGCCCGGGTATTTGCTGCTGGAAATTATTGGAAGAAACACCGGAATAAAAAGAAAGTGGCAGGGCAAATTTCCCGGGCTCACCGATAAATAAACGGATAAAACGGGCCGAGGCATTGACCTGTCCATTGTTGACAATATCTATAAACCCGCTGGTGAATATTTCGGGTTTATAAGTCGGATTAAGAACAACAACCTGTTTGGTTGTTCCAAGACTATCAGTGGTTTTCGGGACAGATGGTATTGCCTGCGGCCATACGACAGCCGGCAGCAGGAATAACCAGGCTGTCAGGATAAATTTCATACCATCATTGTAAAATATGTAATGAAGTGCCTGATCAATCAATCAGTAAATAAGAAAGCCGGGTCGTCAGCGACTCCCCGGCTACTAAAAAAAACTTAGGCCACCATGGAAATCATGGCACAATAAAGCTGAATGCTCCGGGTACATTGCCATTGTAAAGAACCTGCCAGCAGGCATAGCGCCCTGCAATCGGGATTCAACACACAGGAACCTATCATACAACTGAAACATTCTCCAAAAGTCGTCGTTCCGCCAACGCTGGTACAGGGCAGCGATTGGCGGCCAGCCAGGTTGTACTTCGCTGCCACCTGCTCCGGAACCGGATATGGGGTATATTGGCTGAGTGTCCCGTTACCAAGCACCGCCTCCCCTACCAGGTATTCATCATAGTTCAGGTCATATACCCTGATACTACCCGTTCCTTCTTCTGCATTAAACTGCCGCAGGTCTTTGTACAACATCAGGTACTTCCCGTTACGGGGTAATCCATTGTATCCCTCTTTAACTTTAATTGCATGGATCTGTCCCAGCAATTTTTTCTTACCATTAATAAGGCCGGTAAACTGCAGGTAAATCAAAGGGACCTGCTTTTGAATTTCACCACTACCTGCTGTGGCCCATACCACAAAGCTTTGTTTCAAATCCGCAGTACCTGTTTTTCCAAAAGGGGAATTGTTAATAATGGCGGCATAATCCGGGGATTCGAGGAATTCCTGGAGAAGTGTATTATCACTGGTTTGTGCACTCCCGCACAGGCTCAGTACACTGAGCATAAGAGAAAATAAAAATTTCATGGCTATACTTTTAAAACCGCCTACTCTCTGTAACCGTTTTTCGGCATCCACGGATCCTGTTACCAGGACGATCCGAAAATAAACCGGGCAAAAAAATTGGCCATGTGATTTTCAACAGGAAATACTGCTTTTTTTCGGAGGAAAAGCTGAGGAAAAGCTAGAAGCGAGACGCTAGAAGCGAGAAGGACATTCTAAGAAACCTTACCTAAAAAGAATAGCACCAGTTTTTTACTGATGCTATTCTATAAAACCATATTCAACAAAAACCCCTTAAGATGGGCTGTTGACTACTAACTACCGACTACGAACTACTAACTACTCTGCCCAGCTCATCACATAATCCCCGTTCTCAATCTCCAGTGCCAGTTTTGTCAGCATCAGCGGCCGGAAAGTATCCACCATTACGGCCAGTTCTTTTGTTTCCTTCGCCCCGATACTTTTTTCCACTGCCCCCGGATGAGGGCCGTGCGGAATACCGGCAGGATGCAGGGTGATCATGCCCTTCGTGACATGCTTGCGGCTCATAAACTCTCCTTCCACATAATATAATACCTCATCACTGTCGATATTGCTGTGGTTATACGGAGCCGGAATGGCATCCGGGTGATAATCATATAAACGCGGGACAAAAGAACAGACCACAAAAGCATTGGTCTCGAAAGTCTGGTGGATCGGTGGTGGCATATGCACTCTTCCGGTGATGGGCTCAAAATCATGAATAGAAAAAATATACGGATAGCAGCAACCATCCCATCCGATTACATCAAAAGGATGCGTGCCATAGTGCAGCCCATAGAGCATTCCCTTTTTCTTCGCTTTTATCAGGAAATCCCCTTTCTGGTCAATCGTTTTCAAATCCTGCGGCGGACGGATATCCCTTTCGCAATAAGGTGAATGTTCCATCAGTTGCCCGTACTTACTCAGGTAGCGTTTGGGATAACGCAAGGGAGTAAATGACTCGACTATAAAAAGACGGTTATTATGTGTATTAAAACTGATCTGGTGGATCGTCCCCCTGGGCAATACAATATAATCGCCATAGGAAAAAGGCAGTTCCCCGTACTGGGTATGCACCACCCCGCTCCCTTCATGCACAAAGATCATTTCATCGGCATCGGTATTCTTGTAAAAATAATCCGTCATGCTTTCCTGCGGGGCCGCCAGCA
>CAZFLL010000047.1:0-20206 GCA_964519865.1 uncultured Chitinophaga sp.
GAAATGAACTGGATAAAGATCGATGATGAATTGTTTGATTTTGTATCCACCCTGACGGATAAAGCCGATACCGCCCTTTATGGAAGGGTGACTTATGAACTGATGCAGGGCTACTGGCCGACTGCCGCCGATAAACCCAATGCCAGCAAGCATGACAAAGAACATGCCGCCTGGTATAAAAATGTATCCAAAGTGGTTTTATCAACAACCCTTAAACAGGAAGGACTGGAAAACACCACTGTGATCAGCAACCAGCTGAAAGAGAATATCAACCGGATAAAAAGCCTGGAAGGAAAGAACATTCTGATCTTTGGCAGCCCGGCTGCCTCGCATTCATTACTGGATCTGGACCTGATTGATGAGTTCTGGCTATTTGTCAATCCCGTTTTGCTCGGTGAGGGCAAGCCCTTGTTTAAAAACATCCATCAACTGACCAAATTAAAGTTGCTGGAAAGCAAGCTGTTTACCAATGGGGTTATGGCGCTTCATTATGCTAAAGCTTAAAAGGGACAGTGGCAAATAGGTCTATACAACTATACCGATTCTGAATATGGATATTTTAAAAATCAAGGGCCGTCCCGAAAAACACTACAGCCTAATGACCGGCGGGCTCAATATTACCAGCTTTCATAATCCTTCACTTCCCTCAGAAGAACATGTGCCGTTTGAAAACATAAGGAATGACCGATTTTTCCATGTTGAGAAATCTCCTTTCCTGCTGATCGGCGCGGGTGCCGTCACCCTTATTTATTTCCTGGTTCTTGGCGAATCAATAAAAAACAATGATAATTTACTGGTCATCAATATTACATGGCCGGTACTGGCAATTGGATTGCTTATTTCCTACTTTGTGCTTCAACGGAAAGTCTTTTTCCTTAAAACCTTTACCGGTAAGAACATCGGTTTCAGCATTAAAAAAAATGAATCCGAAGTTGCTGATTTTGTGAAGTTGCTTCTGGAGAAAAGGAATAGCTACCTGAAAGCAAAGTATGGCACTCCTCATGCACATCTGTCCTATGATGGCCAGTATTCCAATTTTAACATATTACTCAGGGAAGGTATCATCACTGAAGCTGAATACAAAGAGAAAGTCGACCTCCTTAATTCTACATTTGAGCGTACTTCTCCAAGACAAATCTTTGATAATTACAGCAGGAATTAGTACTGCTTAGCGCTAAGAGAATTGTTCAATATCCAGTCAGCATTCAGTGAAGTAAAGCCTGGAATTGCAGAGAAATTTCACAATTCCGGATCCCTTGTGCAAATTATAAATCCATCTCACCCCCGGACTTCCTATCTTTAAAATCCAACCACATTTAAGTATGAAAAGATTTTACCTCCTCCTGTTATTTGCCGGTGTATTGAATGTATGTTTTGCCCAGGCAGACAGTATCGGGTCGTATATCAAGACTTCTGTGATGATACCCATGAGGGACGGGGTGAAGCTGCATACGGTTATCTTTTCACCCGTTGGCGCAAAGCATGACCTGCCTGTGCTGTTACAACGCACGCCCTATGGTGCCAATGGCAGTGAGGCGCCGGATGATACCACCCTGAATGTGCAGGTATTTGGCCCCTATCTCGGGATCATGCTGAAAGAAGGTTATTTCCTGGTGTCCCAGGATATCCGGGGGAAATATAAAAGTGAAGGTGAGATGGAAATCCATCAGCCCCTGATCCATGCCACGCAGAAAGGAGCGGTGGATGAAAGTACCGACACCTGGGATACGGTGGATTGGCTGATGAAAAACCTGAAAGGGAATAACGGCAAAGCCGGCATCCTGGGTATTTCCTACGGCGGCTGGCTGGCCCTGGTCGGGGCGGTTGACCCCCACCCTGCCCTGAAGGCCTCGTCTGAGCAGGCCTGCATGAGTGATCTGTATCTCGGGGATGATTTCCATCACAACGGGGCCTTCCGCTTGAGTTATGGGATGGAATACACGTATGAACTGGAGTTTGATAAAACCACTGACAGCGATTTTCCTTTTCCCCAATACGACCTGTATGACTGGTACCTGAATTTAGGTTCGCTGAAAAATGTAAATGAAAAGTATTTCCATAATAAGATCCCGACCTGGAACAATTTTGTCAAGCATCCCGATTATGATGCATTCTGGCAAAAGAATTCACCGCTGAATTATATTTCATATGCCCAGATCCCGCAATTACATGTTGGCGGCTATTATGACCAGGAAGACCTGAATGGCCCGCAACTGATGTACCGGCATATGGAGAAAAAAGATAAGGAGCAGCACAATCACCTGGTACTCGGGCCCTGGAACCATGGACAGTGGGCCAGGGGCAGGGCAGACAGCCTGGGAAAAATTGCTTTTGGTAGTCCGACCGCTTTCTGGTTCCAGGCCTTACAGAAAAAATGGTTCGATTACTGGCTCAAGGGGATGGGCGATGGCAGGTTTGCAGAAGCCTATTGCTTTCAGACAGGATCCAATCAATGGAAGAATTACGATGTATGGCCACCCCGGACAACTGAACTCCTTAAATTATATACAGCAGCTGATCATACGGCCACCTTCAATAAACCCGTTGCCGTTACGGGTGCTGTTTCTTATACCAGCGATCCGGCCAAACCTGTTCCCTATCGTATGCCCCCGATTGAAGCCACTTATGGTCCGGGCAGCCGGTGGAGACCCTGGCAGGTGGAAGATCAGCGGTTTGTTTATTCAAGACCGGATGTACTGAGTTTCACGATGAACCCCTTGACGGAAAACCTGACAGTAACCGGGAAGATCACGGCCCATCTTTTTGCCAGTACCAGCGGCTCTGATGCCGACTGGATCGTGAAGCTGATCGATGTATACCCGGATATTGATTCCGCCAGTCTGTCGATGAGCGGCTACCAGCTTCCGGTAGCCATGGAAGTGTTCCGGGGGCGGTACAGGAAAAGCTTTTCCAACCCCTCGCCGCTGACGCCGGGCAAGCCGGAAGAGTTTGTGATTGACCTTCATGATATCAACCACTGTTTTAAAAAGGGGCATCGTATCATGATCCAGGTACAAAGCAGCTGGTTCCCGGTTATCGACCGTAACCCGCAAAAATATGTGGCGAATATATTTGAAGCCAGGGATGCTGATTTTATAAAAGCCACCCAGACGATCTATTGCAATAACCGATATGCAACGTATATTGAATTACCGGTTGCCAGGGAATAAGGATTGGCCAGGCAGGCCGGTAAAGTCATCCACCTGAAATTGCCATTTTATATGCGTGTAAAAGAAGAAATCAAAGCGTATATCAGTAGTCAGCCTGAACCCAAACGCAGTGAGCTGCAGGAATTGCACAAAGCCATCCTGCGGTTAATGCCAGCCTGCAAACTATGGTTCCTGGATGGCAAAAACAGTGAAAATAAAGTGGTATCCAATCCGAATATCGGGTATGGCTCACGGATCATAAAATATGCGGATGGGAAAACCAGGGAGTTTTACCAGGTTGGACTGAGTGCCAATACAACCGGGATCTCGGTCTATATACTGGGTATTGAAGACAAGACCTGGCTCAGCAAAACCTATGGGAAGAAACTGGGAAAGGCATCCGTGAGCGGGTATTGTATTAAGTTCAAAACACTGAAAGATATAAACATGGAAATGCTGGCAGAGGCGATACGATATGGAATAGAACAAGTGCATTGAAAAAAGCAAAGAATTACCGTTAAGCAACCAGGACAATGTATCCGGTCATATGTGCATTTACTTCTCCACCTGCTTCCATTTCCTCCCTTATTATTGCCTAATCCGTTGATTCTACGGGTTAATATCTTCCTCCGGTCAGCCTGCAGCCGTAATTTTCTACAACGGTACCCTACCTTCAGCATCTCCAAAAATCATTGTTTTCGTGGATACCCGGTGCCCTTTTAGCGGTATATGTTTACAACCATTATTCACGTAAACAATAATCGCAAAACAATGAAAAAAATTATCCTGCTGACATCACTGCTTTGTGGTGTGATAATCAGCAACGCACAAAAGACCTTACCGGCCGGGACTAAAATCCAGGCCATGCAAAAAAGTACTTCATTTAATGAGAAGCTGAGAAGCATGGTGCCACCGGCCAGGCAGGCCGCTTTTGCCGGCACTTTCAACCCACCCCCGATCACCCGGAATATTGCCGGAATAAATGTAGTATCCAATGCCGTTGTCAATGGTAACAATACCGATAATGTCACCACAAGGCCTACTCCGAATTCTGCCCAGCAAAGCACGGAGAATGGATTTGAATGCACCACCAGCCGCGAATCTGTAACGGCTGACAGCAAAAGTTTCTTAAGTGTCACCGCCAACGGCGACGGTATTTACCCGGGCGCGATCTATGGTTTTACCGATTTTATGAATGGAAATTTCCTGAAGGAAGTTGGAGTGGGCAAGCGGAATCCGATCCAGATATTCACCAACAACCTGGCCAACAGCAGCGGGGATGTATCCGTAACGGTTGCCAATCCCAATTCAGTAAATATTTATAATTCCATCGCCAGCCTGGTCCGGAATAATTCCACCTCTAATGTTTCCGCCACACAAATAGGGCAATATATCTATTCGCAAAACCAGGCGAGCCTGCTGTTGAATATCTCCGGTGGCGGAGCTTATAGCGGTTTCTCAGCATCGGCCGGCTTCTCCCTCAACAAACAATCCAATCATATTTATATTACCTGCGATTTCAAAATCCCGTTGTATACCCTTTATACCAATTTCCCGGCCAACGGATTCCTGAGTGATCCCAATCTTGAAAGAACGCCGAATCTTGTCGTGATGAACAGTGTAACTTATGGTACCCGGGTGTTGGTGAATATTGATATTGATGAAAGCAGCCTGAGCACGGAGGCTACCGCCAAATTCAAATATGGTGATCCGACCAAGGCAGGCTTTAATATTGATTTAAAATTCCTGATGGATGATAAAAGAATCAAACATGTGGTAAACACCTATGTGGTTGGTGCCAAACCACAGAATTTAGGTAACCCCACCACGGTAGAACAGGTGTATAGTTTTGTGGATGCCTGTATCCGGAACACCAATTACCAGACAGCGAAACCCATCACCTATACTCTTTCCTCCATGGCCGGTGATTTAATTGGTATTAAAAGCGCCACGGATGAATATGTGGTGAAGAACTGCGTGCCCAAGCAATCCACTTCCTATATCTCCGATGTTTCAGTCATGGTTTCCACCAAGGGTAATTTTAAGGAAACCGGATCCAATGCCTCGTTCAACCTGTATGCCGCCAATGGTAACAAGTTAATAGCTTCCGCACCGAATAATAATGGCCAGATGGGGCCGAATGGGGATAATACAATTGGATTACCTCTAAACGGAAATGTACTGACCAGCGATCTGAATATCGCTAAAAACTTCCTGGATATCCGGCTGGACAGGCCGAACTGTGTGCTGAGCTGTGATGACTGGGAGA
The DNA here is from genome assembly GCA_964519865.1 of uncultured Chitinophaga sp. GTDB lineage: Bacteria > Bacteroidota > Bacteroidia > Chitinophagales > Chitinophagaceae > JJ008. The sequence goes on from CAZFLL010000047.1 coordinate 5,419, forward strand.
TCGATAACGTGATGATCACCTTAAATTTTAAAGACGAAAACGGTACCAGCCTGGGCCGGAAAACATTCACCATCTGCTCTTCACCCTTTGTTCTCCAAAAGGGTAAACTGCTGCGACTCGAATTTGATGGCAACTTCAGGTCCTTAACGCAGAATCTCTATTAATTCATTATACTCTCCACTCCCCGTAAGCAATAAATGCTTGCGGGGAGTTCTTTTTTTAAGCCCTTTGAACCACGGTTTGGCTAATGCCCAAAATCCTAACTTTGTTTGCCAGCTCAAACCGCTACATTATGCCCTACAAAACCGGAAAAGCAAAATCACTCGATGACATTACACTTGAAGATGCACTCAATTACCCTATCTGGGAGTGGGCACCGGATGAAGAAGGGGAAGAAGGGCAGGATGAAACCTGGCAACGGCCTGTTATTGACAAAAATGAGGTGACAGAGGAAATAGACAGCCCGATTATCACCTTAAAAGTTAAAGAAACCGGTGGTTACGCTTCCGGGGAGTATGACCATGCAGGCAAACTGGTCCGGGCAATAGCTTTCTGGGAAAATAACAGCTGGACATTACCCCAGGACTTTTCGCAAGCTGGTTTCCCGTTAACGTTGATCTCCCTGGCATCCATCAACGGGCAATCCGGTTGTGCGTTTATTTACCAGTCACCTGACGAAGATGAAGCTTTGCTAAACCTTAAACTATGAGATATTTACTCATTTGCAGTTTTCTAAACTGTCTTTTTATTTCCTGTGACCCGCCCGGGGATCTGTACGACACGGCCATCATTGATATAAATGCGCAGGTTATAAATCCGGTAACCGATATTCATCTGGGTGATAGTGTGGCGTTTTATTTTGAAGTTCCTGACTCCGTGGTTTTAAACAATACCCGGATTAAAGCTACTATAAGCAATTCCGATGGCGGCAGTATAGGACTTACTCCTTATAAAGTATTATCCTCATCAATCGGGGGCTCAACCAGTAATCCTTCGCTACGGACAGTAAAATTATATGCCAATCCGGGGAAGCTTACGAATAATGAAACGCTGCAACTGGAAAATAAAAACGGTAAACTGTGGGCAAAACTATTTATGATACCTCAGGAGCGGGGCGTATACTATTTATTACAATCACAATTAGGTTATGTTGATCTGAATAACAACCGTTTAAAATTACGGTTTTCCATAAATTTTGGCGCCATTAACAGGAATCACCAGCTGCTAATCGACAGCGCCGGTGCTTCCAGTAACTTCAACGTTTATTTACAGGATAAAATAAATCAGGGGCTGGAGGTTTATGGATTCAGGGTCATCTGAGGTAAAAAAACAAGTACTATTTATTGCGCTGTTTTCAACAGCCGGGATTCAGTAATTTACAATCTCATTATGCGAACAATCATACTCCCATTCTTTTTCCTTTTTTCCCTGGCAACCAGTTTTGGGCAAAGTGGAGCAGTGAGCCTGCAAATCACCCGCCTGACGGGTGACTTTTACATTTATACCACTTACAATTTGTATAAGGGGGAGCGGATTCCGGCCAATGGCATGTATGTGGTGAGCAATGGCGGCGTTATTTTATTTGACAGTCCCTGGGACACGACCCAGTTCCAGCCCCTGCTGGACAGTATAAACCTCAGGCATCATAAAAAGGTAGTGCTTTGTATCCCGACCCATTTTCATGATGACCGGACGGCAGGGCTGGAATACTTCAGGCAGCAGGGTATTAAAACCTATACCACCGTTCTCACGGATGAATTAAGTAAAAAGAACAATAAGAAAAGAGCGGAATACCTGATAGAAAAGGATACCGTTTTCACAATCGGTCAATATTCCTTTGAAACCTATTACCCGGGAGAAGGACATGCCCCCGACAATATCGTCATCTGGTTTAAGCAACAAAAGATCCTGTACGGAGCCTGTTTAATAAAAAGTCTGGAGGACAGTGACCTGGGATATTTAGGCGATGCCAATAAGACGGCCTATGCGGCTACGGTTAAGAACGTACAGAAGAAATGTCCCAAACCCCGTTATGTTATACCAGGGCATGGTGACTGGTCATCGGTCAAATCCCTGCAACATACCCTGAATATGGCCATTGAACTGAAGAAGAAAACCCTGCACCAATAGCGGATTTCTCACTTCAACGCTGAAAATTCCACCCTGGCAGAGCAGGAAGTAACCGACTGCTATTAAGTTACTTATACCTCAGGGCCCTTTGTTTGTACGGCCCCCTATCCGTGATTTCTTTAAAATAAATTTTGAGAAACCGAATAGTTGCATATATATTTGCAACCAATCAGTTTCACAAAAATTCAATCAATATGCGACGGGATATCTTCCAGGCAATAGCCGATCCTACCCGAAGGGCCATTATCACCTTAATCGCCTTGCAGGCCATGACTCCGAATGCCATTGCTGAAAACTTCCATACCAGCCGGCAATCTGTTTCCAAGCACCTGCGCATACTCACGGAGTGTGAGCTCGTAAAGCAGCAGCAACAAGGCCGGGAAATTTATTACTCCCTTGAAATTGAAAAAATGAAAGAAATCGATAACTGGCTAACCCAGTTCAGGAAAATATGGGAAACCAGCTTTAATCAGCTCGACCAGGTATTAACAACACTCAAAAACCAAAAAAAATGACAAACAACCTCCAATTTGAATTTACCCTTGACAAGGAAGCCAAAACCGTTTACATCACCCGTGAATTTGATGCCGGACTTTCTCTGGTATGGGATGCTTTTACCAAAGCAGAGCTTCTTGACCAGTGGGTGGCTCCTAAACCCTGGTCATCCAGAACAAAGCATATGGATTTCAAAGTGGGTGGCCGTAGATTTTACGCGATGGTCAGTCCGGAAGGAATGGAACGCTGGTCCATCCAACGATATACATCCATCAGCCCCAAAACCAATTTCACCATGTATAATTCCTTTGCAGACGCCGATGAAAACCCTGAATTGCCGGGCTCTGAATGGAATTACACGTTCAGCGAGGAGGGTGGAAAAACAAAAGTCAGCATCACGATCTATAATGAATCCCTGGCCCGGATGGAAAAGATGATTGAAATGGGCTTCAAAGAAGGTTATTCCATGTCGATGATCAACCTGGAAAACCTGCTGGCCACTTTATCGAAGCCATCCTGAACCTGACCTGCCGGTTTCACTGCCTGATTTATCATTTGTAAAAGTTTCTATATGAAAAAAATACTCAGCTTCTTCCTTGTCGTGCTAGCTGTACAAAACGGCATGGCACAGCCTCTTTCGCCCATCGTAAAAAAACACAGTGGTATTGATTATACTCGCCTGGCGCAGATTGATACCGTGATGAAAAATTATATTGACAAAAACCAGATGGCCGGCGATGTGGTGCTTGTAGTGAAAGACAACCAGGTGGTATATTACAAAGGACATGGGTATGCCAATCTTGCCGCCAGGAAACCGATGGCGGCGGATGCGATATTCCGGTTGGCGAGCCAGACCAAGGCCATTACCAGTCTTGGCATTATGCAGTTGTTTGAGCAGGGAAAGCTGGGTCTTGACCAGCCCATTGCTGATTTTATCCCGGAGTTTAAAAACCCGAAACTCATCAAGAGTTTTAATCCGGCGGATTCAAGCTATACCACGGTCCCGGCCAAACGTGAAATCACTTTCCGGGATCTGATGACACATACATCGGGTATCGACTACCCGATGATCGGCAATGATACCATGCAGGCGATTTATGCCAAAAAGAATATCCCCTCCGGATTAGGCTATATCAATGAAAGCCTGTTGGCAAAAATGAAGGTCCTGGGTACGTTGCCGCTTATCCACCAGCCGGGTGAGCGGTTTACCTATGGGTTGAACACCGACTTACTGGGATGCCTGATTGAAGTGATCAGCGGGGAGTCGCTGGAAGTCTATTGCCGTAAACATATTTTTGATCCACTGGGTATGAAGGATACCTATTATAACCTGCCGGCCAGTAAAGCCGGTCGCCTGGTAACCGTGTATTCGGAGGACAATAAGCAGCAACTGGTTGAATGGTCTCCAACTTTCAGAAATATCGATCCTTCCTACCCGCTTATGAACAAAACTTATTTTTCAGGCGGGGCCGGTTTGTCCTCCACCGCATTTGATTATGCCATCTTCCTGCAAATGCTACTGAACCATGGCAGCTACAATGGTAAACAAATCCTTGGAAGACGTACGGCGGAACTGATGTTAAGTCCCCAGTTGCCGGAACATTTAATCGGGGATGATGATATGTGCCTTGGGTTTGGGCTGACTTCCGGAAAATCAGCCAGATTAAAAATGCTGAATGAGGGAAGTTTTGCCTGGGGCGGATATTTCGGTACCACTTATTTTGCGGATCCGAAAGAAAAACTGATCTGCCTGATCATGACCCAGCAAAATCCAAATTCGCATTATGAGTATTCGGAAAAACTCATCAATATTATTTACGGGAGTCTGAAATAGCTGAAAGTAATAAAGCCTGAAAAGCTGACATGCATGGTGCCCGTTGGGCCTGGATTATACTGTTCCGTGATCCTCCAGAAGATGCTTTCCCGGACAGGCGGTATACTGATTACCGCCAGGTGCACAATGCCTGATACATCCCTGTGCATCACACCCGGGGATGTATATCAGTCTTTATTTACAACTATCAACTATAATCCGTAACTTCAGTAAACTATGATCCATTATGAGTGGTTTTGTACTGACAGTAAACCACTTCCTCAAAGCCATTCCTGTCAGCATCCCTTGTAACGTCATTCCGATCAGTAAATATCAGATTACACACACTTTTCAATTTAACAATGAAATTATTTTTCGTTTGCGCCATACTATTCTTCTCTGCAGGCATTACCCGGGCACAGAATACCCTTAAGACGATAAAAATCGGTAAACAGACATGGATGGTCAATAACCTGGACGCTGCCAGGTACAGGAATGGCGATCCGATCCCGAAAGTGAGTAGTAAAGCAGAGTGGGCCGTCCTGACCACTGGTGCCTGGTGCTATTACGATGATGATTCCGTGACATACGCGGCCATCTATGGCAAACTGTACAACTGGTATGCCGTAAACGATCCAAGGGGACTGGCTCCAAAAGGATGGCATATACCTACAGATGTGGAATGGACAAGTTTAATCAGTTTTTTAGGAGCAGACTCCGCAAACGGCAAACTGAAAGTAACCGGTACAACGTATTGGAAATATAACAAAGATGCCACCAATACCAGTGGCTTTACGGCATATCCGGGTGGCTATCGTGACTATTTTGGTTCAATGGCCAATATGGCCTACAATGGCTACTGGTGGAGTTCCACCAAAGCCAGTGCAGGCAGTTCATATTGCAGGTTACTGGAATTCAGGCAAGCAAAAATCACCGCCTCTGCTTTCAATAATAATTGCGGACTCTCAGTCCGTTGTATCAGGGACTGACCATCCGCTTCCGGTTATAACGCCTGTCACAGGCAGAAATAAAATCCAACCGGCTTTGGCAGAAATCCGTTTGTCTTTCAAAAAGTGAATCCTTCAATTCAAGGGGAACATTTTCCTGTTAACTTAGCCGTATAATATAGCTTCATGCAAACTGACAGCCTCACATTGACCGTAACAGAGAAAGATGATTTAAATATCTTTTTCCAGTTCCAGCTTGACCCCGAAGCCAATTATTTAGCCGCTTTCACGGCCAAAGACCCGAATGATAAAGCCGCCTATATTGAAAAGTTTAGCCGGTTTTTAACCGACCCCTCTATCAATATGCGGACCATTAAGCTGAATGGTGAAATCATCGGGAGTATCGCCAAATTTGTCATGGAAAATGAAGCCGGTATCACGTACTGGATCAACCGGAAGTACTGGGGACAGGGCATTGCCAGCCAGGTGCTGAAAGAATTTCTGAGTGTTGAACAAACGAGGCCCATTTACGGGCGTACCGCCTTTGATAACTATGGCTCACAAAGAGTACTGGAAAAATGTGGTTTTGTAAAGACCGGGATGGACCGGGGGTTTGCCAATGCCAGGCAGGAAGAGATTGAAGAGTATATTTATAAACTCTCGGAATTAATATAGAAAGTTAAGTTTTTATACAATAAGGGTATTCTAAATTACCTCATTTCAGGACATTAACCGTTCAGTGATATGTTAATGAAAATATCAGTTTAGGATTTACTTATCAGCCCCTATTCCAAAAATACAATTGTAAGTCATGTTTTCTTACATAAGTCAATAAAATACCTCAATGGGTATCACAGTTAGTATAACATGTGTCATGTTTGTAAATTGTTGTACGAAATAACTTTTCACGTCGCATAAGATTTATGTTCCATACCCTATTTGTGTCAACCGGATTCATATAAGTGAACTCTCTGACATGCAAATCAATCCACACGCGATTTGGATATAATACGCCAATTTTTCTGGCTGTATAAAGATTTCCTCCGGAAAATATCCTGATTTGAATATATCCATGAGGTAAAACCGCAATAATAGAATCCAGGGGTTTGTTAATAAATTGACTTTCGTCAATGGCTAATAATGCATTTACTGTACTATCAGTAGTTTGGCAACAGGAGTGTTTTGAAATAAATACAACAGTAATAATACAAAGAATTATATATTTTTTTATACTCTTTTTTATACTTATAAGCCGTTGTATTTCTTAGCATCAAGCGCCACTTTACTTATAATTATTTTCACAACCATTTATACAAATGTTTTTGTTATAAATGATTGTAAAAGTTATTGTTTCTTGCCGAAAAAGATTTATGTCCCAGTTTTGTGTCGGAGTTGATGTGTTTTCCAAATGGGGGTTCATAAATTGAAAATTACGAACATGAATACCAACAGAAATTTTGTTTGGATAAATGATATACAATACTTCCGCTTGTCGTTGCGAACGCCACCCTCCAATTTTCATAGATAAATAACCTCCTGGCAAATGAGCTAATAAACTGTCAACTTTTTGACCTTGAAATTGTGATAGATTTAGTGAGGTTAATTGGTTTAATAGTGTATCAGTAGGAAATGAATTGAAACTCTTTTCATAAACAATAACTTTTTCACTCGCAAAAGAAGAATCAAATTTCAAAACTGATAGAATAAAAAAGGTTAGCGCCAAATAATATTTATTCATTTTAAATATATTTTAAATATGAAGAACTAATTAAGTTTACTCCAGTTTTCTCTAATTGCATCTGTAGATTTATAAAAACCAATACCATGTAAAGCGGCAGATCCAAGTAGTTTTACAAGTGCAATCTGTGTTGCATTTTGCCAATTTGGGAACCAATCGGTTACTTTCATAGCACTATCTCTAAGTTGAGTATCAAGATCGTATCTTGTAAGTGAATCTAAAAATGTTTTCGCTTTTAGAGGGTCTTCAATAACTAATGCATACCCTGCATTACCACATTCAGTAATCTGGACAAAATTTGCAATTAATCTTTCCCGTAGAAATATCACATCCGACCCCGATGGTGCAGAACGATCGTTTATATTAGAGGATGCGGACGAGTGGCAATGAATATAACCCAGAATAATCTCATTTAGAGATAATGTAAAGTCAACTTCTGTACTTAATGAGTCTTGGCTTGTTTTTTCATTTTTTAAATAAATCGAACCGCCATTTTTAACGATGATCATTGAATGTTCCCAATTCTGAAGCAAAGATTTTGTAAGCAGAGAATCTGTTCGAGGTTTTATTGCTCTCGAATATCTAGCGAGCATAGAATCGATAGGTTCAGGCTGCGGCGGCGGTGGCGGCGGTGGAAACCATCCAGGCGGACATCCTTCTCCCGGCGGGGTGACATTATTACCTTTATTAGCTACAGGCTGACATTCCGGTGGTGGTGGTGTACCTCCGCCTCCGCCTGTACCACTACCCCCACCTCCGGTACCGTTTCCTCCGCCAGCTCCCCCGGTTCCACCACTTCCTCCACTACAATTTGATTCACAGCTACAATAACTTTCGATTAAAAAGCATTGATACGTTGGACAGTTTAAATAATCACAACCTCCATGTGTATAGCACCAATCCGGAGTGCCACATTCGTAAAAATCAATGCACTCGTATACAGGTTGGTCATTGCCCCGTCCTCCAGTACTATTCGGCTTTATTTTTGCCCTGCGTTCTCTTACATTCCACGTACCCCATCCGGAAAACAAAGTACTGTCAGTAATAACAAATATGCTGTCTCCAAAAGTGGCATGGTGTAGCCTCATAAAAAAAACAGCCATATTTTCTGCAGTTCCCGGTAAACTTTTACTGCCCCTTGGTTTATCCCTATACTGCCAGTCGCAGACCCAATCTGTTGTGGTGTCAGATGGAGTTGTTCGTATTATTAAACTGGCATTCACAATATTTTCGTTTTCTCTGGAAAAGGGTATATATAAATACGTTACAGAATCTTCCATACCCCGACCACCCAGGTATCCGGTTTTTGATACCAGGGCTTTATTCCAAATTGGGTATCCCACGCTATTTATAGTTTTCTCCACAAAGTCAGATTTTACATTTAGCCTTTGTAAATAGTCATTTAATGCTTTTACATATGGGTTGCTCGATGAGTGACTGCTATAGAATTTTATTTGATTTTGTTCCAGTGTTAATTCCTTTTCTTTCTCATCAGATATATCTATTTTCCGGCAGGAGGCGTAAACTGCTAAAGCTGCCAATAGAAACCCGAATATTAATAAACGATAAGACTTCATAAATAGTCCGTTTAAATGACAAAATAGTGCTTTAGTAAGTTGCAAGCAATACCACAAAGTGGTAATTCTTTAGGGTCTGCCCTTCAGGTCAGAATACAGCAACAAATGAATTTATTGCCGACGAAGTGTTTACAAGCCTGCCTGGTAATTATCATAATTTATGGGGCTTCTACCTGGAGATAAAAGCTCAATAATCCCTGTTTATAAAAGCATACTGGCTTTCTTCCCTGCCAGAACCGGATAAACTGTTCCTTGCTATTATTTTTCCGCTATCCCGAAAACAGGAATACTTCTTACTGTTCGACCTAAAATATTACTCAAAAGTAATCTGTTGAAAATCAACTCCTCCGCTTCAAAGTGATTCCACTATTCATAAAATTGTTTGTTTCTTAATCTATTTTTACTGTTTATCAATAAATATTTATTACTTTTGTGATGAAATCAAACAATCACAGTTATGGAAATCAGGATTACCGCGAACCAGATGCTGAAAGTACTGCATGTACTGGCCTGGATCATTTTTATCGGGGTTTGTATAGAAGCCGGGGGCTTTCTGTTCAATGCCATTTATACACTGACGCTCAGCCCGGCTTATGCCGGCCGTTTATGGCAGCAGGTGGATCTGTCCGCCCTTTACCAATATGACAAGAGTCATTACTTTACTGAAACCACACTTATTGTTATAGTCGCCATACTGAGGGCTATCCTTTTTTACCTGATCGTAAAAATTTTATACGATAAAAAACTAAATTTAGCGCAGCCATTTAATAAGGAAGTTGGACGGTTCATACTTAATGTGTCTTACCTCTCCTTTGGTATCGGCCTTTTTTCTTTCTGGGGAACCAGGTATACCGGCTGGCTGATCACCAAAGGCGTGAACATGCCTGCCATAGAATCATTACGGATCGGCGGGGCTGATGTATGGCTGTTTATGGGTGTGACCCTCCTGGTCATTGGCCAGATCTATAAAAAAGGAATTGAAATACAGACCGAAAACGAATTAACCGTATAAGCCATGGCAATTATTGTAAACCTTGATGTGATGATGGCCAGACGGAAAATGTCCCTCAATGAACTTTCAGAAAAAGTGGACCTGACACTTTCCAATCTTTCCATATTAAAAACCGGGAAAGCCAGGGCGATCCGCTTCAGTACACTTGAAGCCATCTGCAAAGCCCTGGACTGCCAGCCGGGTGATATACTGGAATTTGCCGATGACCATAAAAAAACAACTGCCCGGTAAACACTGATGCCATGAATTATTTTGCCCCGAAGACCGCCGCAGAACGTTATGCTACAGGAAGACCCGACTTTCATGCCAACACGATCAGGCATATTAAAGAGTACCTGAAACCGGGCCATAAACTCCCTCATGCCCTGGATACGGCCTGTGGTACCGGGCTTTCCACCAAGGCCTTACTGGAAATAGCTGACCAGGTGTACGGCACCGATGCTTCCCCGGAAATGCTGAGCCATGCCCCGTTGCCGGAAAAGATCCACTATTCGATTGCCTTTGCAGAGCAGCAACCTTTTCCCGATCAGTTGTTTGATTTAATAACGGTCAGTTCCGGTGTACACTGGTTTGATATAGACAAGTTCCTGGCCGAAGCGCACCGCCTGTTGAAACCCGGTGGATGGCTGGTGATTTATGAAAATCATTTTATTGCTGAAATGGAAGGCTTTGAGTCATTTGCCGGCTGGTTTCCGGATGTGTACCTGAAAAGATATCCTTCCCCGCCCCGGAACAATGACTACCCCTGGGTCAATGAGAACCTCCAGACAAAAGGATTCAGTCTTGTCCATGAGGAGCGGTTTAAAAATGCCGTTGATTTTACAAAGAAAAAACTGGCCCTGTATTTTACCACGCACAGTAATATTATCGACGCGGTGGAAAACAGAGGCACTGCTTATGAAGTGGTGGAGGAATGGCTGTACCAGGAACTGACTCCTTATTTTGCCAATGACGATACTATCCGGACCATCCGGTTTGGGAACTGGATCAGGTATATTCAACGGGTAAATTATTAACCGGAGAGTGGCAGGTAACTAAGAGCAATAATTATATAAAAAACGGAAGTTTTGAAGCAGACCGCCGGCCTGTACCGAACCCGGTAAAACCGGTACAACTGGAATTAACCGGGTGGACCACCCGCATTATCAAGGGGAATACCACCAGTTTTGATACCACCCTCTCTCCTTTTTTAAACCATATCAACACGCTGTCCGACCGCCAGACCGTGATTGGAGAAAAAAGCCTGGCCCTCCCTGATAAAGTGGATTTCAGCCGTAGAGTAAGTCAGCAGGTGAAGTCATCCCCGTTTGTAAAACTGGAAGATGGGGTATATACATTGACCGCCTGGGTCAGAAACAGTCCGGGGTTTACCCGGCTGGAAATGTATGCTGCCGGCAATAACCGGAAACGCCTGTTCAATATCCGGGGCGAAAATGTACATTGGAAAAGGATCCGGATAAAGAATATTAAAATCAGGGATGGTAAAACAGAAATAGGATTCCTGGCGGAAGGCAGGGCTTTCTCCTTCTGCTATATCGATGATATTTCGCTGTTGAAAAACCGTTGACTATTTTTGATCCAACACACCTGATTCTTTAACTCTAAAAATCCTGTATTGTGTCAGCTGCCTTTATTCCTTCCCTTCCTGATTGTGAAATTGTAAGCAGCCGGATCGTTTCCTTTACCAGGGAGCTGGTTTTTACTGCCTGGACAGATCCGGATCATTTAAAAAACTGGTGGGGCCCGAAAGGGTTTACCAATACATTCCATGAATTTGACTGGCGCGTTGGCGGACGCTGGCGCTTTACCATGCATGGACCTGATAAAGGAAATTATCCCAATGACTGTGAGTTCACGCATATCGAAAAACCAGCCCTGGTAGCCTGGAAACGGCATTCCCAGCCGTTGTTCAGGGTGATGGCCGGCTTTGAAGAAGTGGAAATGGGCAAAACAAAAATTATCTTCCGGATGATTTTTGATACACCTGAAGAATGCGCCAAAGTGAAAAAATTTGCCGTTGATAAAAATGAAGAAAACTTTGACCGGCTGGAAGCTGAATTAACAAGGATGAGTTCGTAAATTAACCGGGCAATCAGCCTGACTTGCCGGCCAGGCAAAACATTGAGAGAAACCAAATCACCGTGTATGTCGCCAAAAACCAACAAGGGCCTGAACTCCGGGCAACAGGAAGCACTGATCAGCACGTTAAAATCCCGCTTTGAAAAAAACATGTCCCGCCATAAAGGGATTGAATGGGTGAAAGTACAAGCCAGGTTAGTGAAATCAAGTAAGCTCTGGTCGCTGGCAGAGATGGAAGATACCGGGGGAGAACCTGATGTGATTGGCGCTGATAAGAAAACTGGTGAGTTCCTGTTTGTGGATTGTTCAGCTGAAAGTCCGGCCGGCCGCCGCAGTGTTTGTTATGATCCCGAGGCACTGGCATCCCGGAAAGAAAATAAACCTAAGCATAGTGCAATGGGAATGGCGGCAGAAATGGGTATTGAATTATTAACAGAAGAACAATACCGCCAATTACAACAGCTTGGAAAATTTGATACCAAAACATCCAGCTGGATAGCAACGCCACCGGCCATCCGAAAACTGGGAGGCTCCCTGTTTGCTGACTTCCGGTATGGACAGGTGTTCGTATATCATAACGGGGCGGAGTCATATTATGCAGCCCGGGGTTTCCGGGGTATGATCAAGATCTGACTGGTCCTGAAACTCCGTCAGTTCCCATATTTATGGACAAATGTCCGGTGACTGGTTTTTTAAATACGCCATTTTTGTTCCTGAAACAAACCAACTATATATGGCAACCAAGATCACCTTATTCATTACCCTTATCGCATACAGTTTTATTGTAAGCCAGTCTTTCATGTATATCCTGGCCCTGAAGAATGTGCAGTATGGACTGGATGGCCGGTCTTTTACTGAATTCAGGCAGCTTATCGATATAAACATGAGAAGTACATTTAAGTATGCCCTTTATACAGCGGTAATCGGGAACTTTTTGCTGCTTATTTTGAATTTTAAGCAACCCGGTCAATTTCTTTTCATCATGGCCGCTATTGCGTTCCTGGCACTTATCGCGGAGATACTGCTCACTGTGAAAGGCAACCTGCCCATTAACGATATCATTAATCAATGGACTCCGGGAAGCTATCCGGCCAACTGGGCGGAGTACCGCCAGCAATGGTTTGATATTTTCCAGTACCGCCAGCTCATCAATATCCTGGGTTTCATAAGCCTGCTGGCCGGGGTGATTTTCCGGTCAAGGTAAAAAAGAGCTATCCGGAGTTACTTCTAATTTTCACGCCGGATTATTACTGCCTGCGTGGCCACTCAAAAAAACAATCAGCAAATGACTACCCGCCTCCTATCGTTCCTGCTCCTGCTTTGCGTCAACGTTTTTGTCCATGGGCAAGTGGATAAGGGTGCTGAGCTTTTCCAAACCCTGAAAAGACTGGACAGTACTTTCTTTGAGCGCTGCTTTAACCAATGTGACCTGGTGTACCTGGAAAAAGCAGTGCATAAAGACCTGATCTTTTTCCACGACCAGGGCGGGATGCAGAACAGGCAGGTATTCCTCGAAAGAACTAAAAACAATATCTGTGGAAATGCGGACCGGAAGCCCATCCGGAAAGCGGATGTAAACAGTTTTGAAGTATACCCGCTATACAATGATGGCCGGTTATATGGAGCCATTCAGGCCGGGGTACATTATTTTTATATCCGGGAGGCGGGAAAAGCCGATTTACTTACCAGCACCGCCCGGTTTACCCATGTCTGGCTGCTGGAAAACGGGGAGTGGTTACTGAAAGAAGTGCTGAGCTATGCTCATCGGGAGCCTTAAACCGGCGTTGTTTTATCTTTGGTGGCACAGGGGAAGAAATTCTTATTATATACGGTTACGATGTAACAAACAGGAATTTTTTTCGTTTTACTTCACGAACCTAACTACCAGGAACATATGAAACCTGCGCTCTTTTTCTGCCTGATGCTTTTAACAGCCACTCAAGTTATTGCCCAAAAATCTCTCCCAACAATCAAAGCCGGTTCCAAAATGGTGGACATCCGGGAAGGCCATGTACTGAACCGGAATGCCTGGACCATTTCCCCGGAAATCAAACCGGATATTCATTTTACTTCTTCCCTGGGGAAAAGGGTAACATTCATAACGGATAAAGACTCCATCTCGGTGGTCATAACAAAAACAACCCGTTTTGATTTTATAATCCTCCTCAATGATACGATCAAAGCACTGACCCAGATCACTTATAAACCCGGTTATCTGGATATTTTAAAAACAGCCGGCCAATACAACCTGGCCGATAAGCGTGAAATTCCACGCTTTACCTATGAATCCAAAGACAAGCCCGAACTGGTGGCACTCCGGACAGGATTTAACCTGGATTCCATTGCCGGGAAGGGCAATGAGGTTTCTCAGATCTTGAACCTGATGCACTGGGTGCATAACCTGATACCGCATGATGGTAACCATGATAACCCTTCTGTAAAAAATGCGCTGAGTATGATTGCCCAGTGCAAACAGGAAAAGCGCGGACTGAATTGTCGCGGGCTGGCCACTGTCCTCAATGAATGTTATCTGTCACTCGGTATCCCTTCCCGCTTTGTCACCTGTATGCCGAAGGATTCCGTATTCCAGGATTGTCATGTGATCAACCTTGTTTTCTCCCGGGAGTTGAAAAAATGGCTCTGGATCGATCCCACCAATGATGCTTATGTCATGAATGAAAAAGGAGAACTGCTGGATATACGGGAAGTGAGGGAGCGACTGATCAACGGGAAACCGCTTATTTTGAATCCGGAAGCCAACTGGAATCATATGGCCAGTCAGACCAAAGAAGAATACCTCGAAAACTACATGGCTAAAAATCTTTTCCGCCTGGAATGCCCGGTGGAAAGTGCATATGATTATGAAACCTGGAAAAACGGGAAGACTGTTTCCTATATAGAATTACTGCCCCTGAATACCTACAGACAACTTCCGCAGAAATCAACCGAGACCATCCAGAAGACCGGCACCACTTTTACTTATTATAAAACCAATAA
>CAZFLL010000047.1:20306-28513 GCA_964519865.1 uncultured Chitinophaga sp.
CTCAAACGAATGCTTCCATGAGAAAATCAACCTGGCTGCTCCTGTTGCTGATCAGCACAACAGCTTTCGCCCAACTGAGCGTTACCCAACTTCGTACAGAAAATCAATCCTACCTCTTTGGCACCGATATAGCCCGTCCCCGTTTCAGCTGGCAACTCAGCAGTCCTGCCCGGAATACCCTGCAAACAGCCTATGAGCTGAAAGTAATGCTTGATAAAAAAGCTGTATGGCAGAGCAGTAAGACAAGCAGTGCTCAATCCGTTTTTGTTCCATATGATGGTACCGCACTGGAAAGTGACCGGACCTATACCTGGCAGGTGCGGGTATGGGATAACCAGGGGCATACCAGTGCCTGGAGTCAGCCCGCATTATTCAAAACCGGTTTATTAAATCCCACCGACTGGAAGGCCGACTGGATTGAAGCGGGTTTTACGGAGGATTCTATCAACCGCCCGGCGCAGTATTTCCGGAAGACATTCAGGATGGATAAAAAGATCAAAACCGCCACCGCTTATATCACTTCCCTGGGTATGTATGAAGCGGAACTGAATGGTAAACGGATCGGTGATGCGTACCTGACTCCCGGCTGGACCAGCTATAACAAGCGCCTGCAATACCAGGCGTATGATGTGACCGGTTTATTGAATCCAGGAGCCAATGCGGTTGGGGTTACCCTGGGCAATGGCTGGTACCGGGGATTCCTGGCCTGGGATGATCATAAAAATATTTATGGAAAGAAACTGGGCCTGCTGATGCAGATCCTGGTGGTATATACAGATGGCAGTAAAGAATATATTGCCAGTGATGACAGCTGGCAATGCAGTACCGGTCCCATCCGTTATGCGGAGATTTATCATGGGGAAACCTATGATGCCCGGGCAGAGAAAGAAGGCTGGTCGACCGCCGGGTATAAAGCTGACGGCTGGGTATATGCGAAAAAGGCCATGGTAACCAACCGTCCCATCATTGCCACCTATAACGAGCCGGTAAAAAAACATGAACAGTTTAAACCCATTAAGATCTTCAAAACCCCCAAAGGTGAACTGGTGGCCGATTTTGGTCAAAACCTCGTAGGTTGGGTGGAACTGAAAGTGAAAGGCAAGAACGGGGACGAGGTCATCATTCATCACAGCGAAGTGTTGGACAAAGCCGGTAATTTTTATACGGATAACCTGCGGGCAGCCAAACAGGAAAACAAGTATATTCTCAAAGGTGGCGGTGAGGAATTCTTTGAGCCGCATTTCACCTTCCAGGGATTCCGGTATATCAAAGTAGATGGTTTCCCGGGCGAACTAACCGCAGATAACATTACCGCCGTGGCGCTCTATTCCGATATGCCGCCCACCGGTACTTTTACTTCCTCCGATTCACGGATCAACCAGTTGCAGCACAATATTCAATGGGGGCAACGGGGCAATTTCCTGGATGTACCTACTGATTGTCCGCAGCGCGATGAACGGCTGGGCTGGACCGGTGATGCCCAGGTATTTTCCAGGACTGCTGCTTTTAATTTCGGCGTCAATAACTTTTTCTCCAAATGGCTGAAAGATGTGGCGGCCGACCAGGAACCCAATGGCAGTGTACCTTTTGTGGTGCCCAATGTATTGGGATCCGGTTCCACCGGGGCTACCGGCTGGGCCGATGTAGCCACGATCATTCCCTGGAATATGTACCTGGCTTATGGCGATAAAAAAATACTGGAGGATCAGTACCCGAGTATGAAAGCCTGGCTGGGCTTTATGGAAAAAGCCAGCAAGAACAATTTATGGGCCACCGGTTTTCATTTTGGTGACTGGTTATTCTACCGTCCTTTCGATGATAATGACGGAAGGTCAGCCGTAACGGATAAATACCTGCTGGCACAATGTTTCTTTGCCCACACCACAGAAATACTTTTCAAAACCGCTACTGTTCTTGGTAAAACCGAGGACGCCCTTTATTACAAAAACCTGGAGGAAAAGATCAAAGCCGCTTTTGTAAAAGAGTATATGACCCCCAGCGGCAGACTGGTATCCGGTACACAAACCGCTTATGTGGTGGCCCTGCAATTTGACATGCTGCCGGAAGAACTGCGCAAACAGGCCGCTGAGCGGTTAGTGGAAAATGTAAAAAGTTACGGCTATCATTTAACCACCGGTTTCTTAGGCACTCCTTATCTCTGTGAAGTACTCAGCCGGTACGGCTATACCGATGTGGCCTATCGTTTATTATTACAGGACACTTATCCTTCCTGGCTGTACCCGGTAAAAATGGGCGCCACCACGATCTGGGAGCGTTGGGATGGTATCAAACCCGACGGTACCTTCCAGGTGCCTTCCATGAATTCCTTTAACCACTATGCTTACGGGGCAATCGGCGACTGGATGTACCGGGTAGCCGCGGGACTGGACACCAAAGAAGAAGCACCCGGTTACCAGCAGTTAAGGATTGAACCCCATACCGGCGGAACATTTACCAGTATGGAGGCGAGTCTTAAAACCAATTACGGGCTGGCTTCCAGTGGCTGGAAACTGAATGGCAACGTGCTGACCCTGGATATTGTAATACCGGCAAACAGCATTGCCACTATTTATTTACCGGCAGCGGATGCAGCCGGTATTACTGAGAGTGGAATGCCCTTAACCAATCAGAAGGACCTGAACATCCAGGGAACTGAAAACGGGAAAACAGTTGTCAAAGCCGGATCGGGCAGTTATCATTTTGAGATAAAGAAATAATGCCGGTTCAGTTTTAGGTATAACTTTGCTATATGATTTCCATTATCAGGGCCGTTGAAAAGGACGCCGGTCTGTTAGCCGAACTGGCCGGACAGACATTTATTGAATCCCATGGCAACAGTGCAGACCCGGCCGATATTGCCGCATATGTGGCTGAAAAATATACTCCTGCCATCCTGAAAGCGGAACTGGAAGATCCCGCCAATATTTATCATATTCTCTATTACCGTAAAATGCCGGTTGGTTTTTCAAAGATTGTTTTGAACACGGTTTATGAAGACCGGCTGGAAGCAGATATTGCCAAACTGGAACGTATTTATTTACTGAAAGGTTATTATGGCACGAACCTGGGGCCTGCCCTGATGGATTTCCTGCTGCACCTGATGAAGAAGGAAAAGCAGGCCGGTGTATGGCTTTATGTATGGAAAGAAAACCGCCGGGCCATCCGTTTTTATGAGAAAAAGGGATTTATCATTACCGGCAGCTATGATTTCCCCATAACAGCCACGCACACCAATCCAAATCACCGGATGTTTCTTGAGTTCTGATTAAGTCCCTTTTTCAATTTCTGTATCTTTCCATCACAAAAAACCAACCATGTATTTATCCCGGTTCACCCTCCCCCTTATAGCCTCCCTCCTGCTGCTGAATGCCTGCCAGTCTACCGGAAATGACCAGTCTGTCGCCGGCAAACCCGAATTCGACCTGGTAAAAGCCGGAAAGGAGATCAATGAAGCCAATGCGGAGTTTATTGAGCTGTTTAACAACAGCGACAGTACAGGGCTGGCCAATATGTTCACAGCCGACGGCAAATCCATGGAACCGAATGAGCCGGCCTATACCGGAAGAGAAGCGATCCGTCATCATTACGCAATACTGATGAATGCCGGTGCCAGCAAACTGGAACTGACGACTGTCGGCCTCTGGGGCGATGAAAAAATGCTGGCCGAAGAAGGGGTGTTTTCCATTACGAATAAAAAGAACATTGTAATGGACAAAGGAAAATACATCGTGCTCTGGAAAAAAGAGGAAGGCAAGTGGAAACTGTTCCGGGATTGCTTTAATTCCGACTGGCCGGCAGCGACCCCGAAATAACCAAAACAAAAAGCAGGATTCCTGAAAGATCAGCATTCTTTGCTGCCCTTTTTTATACATGAAATCCACAGTTTGGCGCTAAATCAGGGGATTGTCCCCATTCATGGGAAAATCGTTGTTTTCCCAATAAAAAAACAGTGTTCACGCCCTATCTTTCCCCTAATTTGTGCCATTACAATAATCATTCGTGAACAGGGAAGAATTACAACAGATCTACAGCTCCAGTCCGTCCGTACAAATGCTTCGCTTGCGCAACGCGCATTGGGTTTTACCTTTTTTATACCAGGTATTCAAGGAGGAAAACAGGCCTGTGATCCAGGAGGAATCCTTTGTGCAGCTGCTCTCCGAAACCCTGAGCCTGCATGAAGACGGCACCGAGGATATTGAAGAAGCCCGGATCGCTTTCGGCGAAGATGAACAGACCCGCAGCCGGAAATACATCATGAACTGGGTACAAAAAAGGCTGCTCCAGGATTTCCAGGATGCGGAAGGCACGATCCTGTACCAGCTGAGTTCGCATACCGAGAAAGTATTCCAGTGGATGCATACCCTGCAGGTGCGGAAGCATGTGGGTACGGAAAGCCGGTTCAAACTGCTCTTCAATTCGCTCCAGGATATAGTGGAACATACGGAAGATGACCGGAAAAAAAGACTGGAGTTATTAAAAGACAAACGGGCCGAGATCGATAAGGAGATCAAAGCCATTGAAATGGGTGTGGCCCCGGAAAATTATACCAATGCCCAGGTACAGGAACGGCTTGAACTTTTTACCCGCCTCTGTTATGAACTAATCAGCGACTTCCGTGAAGTGGAAGATAATTTCAAACAAATCCACCGCGCCATTGTGGAGCAGCATACCCGGGCCGAACAGGGTAAGGGGGCCATTGTCGGTTTTGCATTTGAAGCGTACGATGCATTAAGGCAAAGTCCACAGGGAAGAAGTTTCTATGCCTTCTGGGATTTCCTGATCTCCCGCACCGGGCAGCAATACTGGAAAGAACTCACCGAACAACTGATCCAGCTGATCGATGAGCGCCAGATCAGCGCCGACAGCCTGTTTTTACAGAATGTAAAACACCTGTTGCTGCAACAGGGCAAGACGGTGTACGATGCCAATGACAAGATGGCCGAGAAACTCAGCCGGATCATAACGGAGAAAGAAATCGCGAAACACCGCCGCTTACGCAAACAGATCGCGGGCATCAAGGAACTGGTCTTTGACCTGATGGAAGAAGAGGAAATCAGCTGTTCCATGGAAACCGATATCTATCCCGATGTGAAGATGGTGATGGAACGTAAACTCACCTACCAGCAAAAGAAAACCACGGCCACGGTAAAACAACCCCTGGCGCAGGAACAGGTGATCGCCGACCCGGAACGTTTCAGTAAAATGCTCAATACTTCCTTTATTGATAAGAAATTATTGTGGCAGCATGTGGAATCCGTTTTGAAAAACCAATCCACGGCCACCCTTAAGGAAATACTGGAAATACAGCCCCCGGAGAATGGCCTGGCGGAAATCGTGAGCTATTACAGTTTTATAAAAGATAAAAAAGGAAAAGTACAGATCATAGAAAAAACAACCGAACTCATACCACTGAACAGCGAAAAGACAAAATTTGCCGAAGTACCCTATCTCCTGTTCAGTAAATAGACGACTATGCAAGCAAAAATATTACCCTACACTTCCGTTTTTATAAAATTACTCAAAGGTCCGCTGGATTATACCGACAAGACCAGCTGGGAGAAACTGCTGCAGTATAAAGCGGAGATCCCGGTCTTCCTGCAACAGCTCGGCCTGCGCCTGATCCTGCACGAAGAAGATGGCTATGCCTACCTGCTGCATGTAAACCCGGAAGAGGAAGATGCCGCCGTAAGCTGGATCATCCGCCGGGCGCTGACCTATGAAGAAAGCATTATGCTGGTATTGTTGCGGGAGATGATGGCCGAGTTTGAAACCGGTGACAGCAATAACCGTGAACTGGTGAAGAAACGCCGCGAGATAAAGGAATACGCGGAACTGTTCTTCAGGGAAAATGCCAGCCGGGTGAAATTCCTGAAGGATATCGACCGGCTGATCGATAAAACGGAAGAATATGGTTTCCTGTCAATGACCGATGACCATGAAATAGCCGATGAACAACGGTTCCGGATCAAAAAAATAATTAAAGCCCGGGTGGATAGTGAAGAGCTGGATAGTTTTTACCAGCAGTTAAGCGCCCTGAAAGAAAAAAAGCAAACCGCATCCAACCCTTAAACGATTGAAGCAATGCAGCTGAGTGTATTTAGTACCGATAACCAGAAGAGCGGTTTCCGCCTTCAGTACATGGAAATTTTTAACTGGGGAACTTTTGATGATACGATCCACGCGATCCATCCAGGCGGTGAGACCAGCCTGCTCACCGGAGCGAATGGCAGCGGCAAGACCACTTTTGTGGATGCCCTGCTCACGCTGATCGTTCCGGAAAAGCGTTACCGTTTTTATAACCAGAGCAGCGGCAGTGAGAAGAAAGGCGACCGTACCGAAGATACCTATGTACTCGGCGGTTATGGCACGATCAGCAGTGAAAGCACCGGTTCCACTAAAACCCTTTACCTGCGGGAAAACAAGGAAGAAGCTTACAGCATCATCCTGGTTAATTTTGCCAATGAAGCCGAACAGGTGGTCACCCTCTTCCAGGTCCGTTATTTTGTAAACGGGGAAATGAAAAAACATTTCGGGGTCGCCCATAAGGCCCTGAAGATCGAGGATGATTTCAAGCCCTTCGATCTCGGCGGTGCCTGGAAGAAAGCGATCGATCAGCGCTACAATAAAGGCAGCCGCAAATTTGTGGAATGGTTTGATGCGGCCAGCCGCTATGCCCAGCGTATTGTGGAAGTACTGGGCATGCAGAGCATACAGGCTCTTCACCTGTTTAACCAGACGGTAGGTATTAAAGTGCTGGGCAATCTCGATGAGTTTATCCGCACCCACATGCTCGAACCACGAAATATGGAAGAGCAGTTCCAGGAACTCAAGAAACATCTTTCCACCTTGCTGGATGCACGCCGCAATATTGAAAAAGCCGAAGAGCAGTTGAACATGCTGCAACCGGTGAAAGAGCAATATGAGCAGTTTCAGCAATTAAAAGGACAGAAAGAGGAACTGGAAACCCTGTTGAATACAGCGGGTATCTGGAAAAAGTATACACAGCATGAATTGCTTCGCACGGAAACAGAAAGTATCCGCCTGCATGCCAGAGAGCTGACCCTTAAAATTGCGCAGCACAAAAAAGAACTGGCGGAACTCGCGGAAGAAGAGCGGACCATCCTGAACCAGATCGACCAGAACCAGGCCGGGCAGCGCTTACAGCAACTGGAAAAAACAAAACAGGAGCTGGAAGAAAAGAAAAATACTGCCACGGTAAAACTGGAGGAGTTTTCCAAATGGTGCAACACCCTTCACCTGCCGGAAACTACGGTTCCGGATGAATCCTCCTACCAGCGGATCAAAAAAGAGAACCAGCGGAAAGCATTGGCATTAAATACTGAGCAGCGGCTCAATGCAGAAGATGAATATGAGGCCAAACGGAAGAAAGACATCGCCACGGCCGAGAAAGAGATCGTGGAGAAAGAACTGAACAACCTGCTGATCAGCAAAAACAATATCCCCTCCTACCTGATCCAGATCCGTAACCAGTTGAGTGAGGCACTTGACATAGTGCCCCATGAACTACCCTTTGCCGGGGAACTGATGCAGGTGAAGACAGAAGAACTGGACTGGCAGCCGGCCGTTGAAAAACTATTACGCAGTTTCAGCACCCGTCTGCTGGTGCCGGATAAATATTACAAGAAAGTAAACAAGTATGTGAACCGGGAGAACCTTCGGGCGCGGTTTGTCTATGAACATGTAACGGACAATGCCCTGGTACAGCATCCTGAAGAAGGTACCGTACATGAAAAGCTGGAATTTCACCCAGATCATAAACTGGGTAACTGGGTGGAGCAGCAGGTGATCCGCCAGTTCAACTATGCCTGTATCGATGATGAAAAAACACTGGACCGTTACAGCCGGGCCCTTACCCTGAACGGATTGATCAAGAATGGCCAGCGGCATGAAAAAGATGATCGTCCTGACCGGAATGATCCCAGCCGTTATGTATTGGGCTGGAACAATGAAAAGAAAAAGCAGGCCCTGTTTAAAAAACGGGATGCCCTCTCCGATCAGTTACAGCAATCGGCCGAAATCACGGAGCGCTGTCTCAATAAAGGAAAGCGGTTACAGCAGCAGTTTTATGCCAACAGCCGTATCCAGGAGCATGCCGGATTCGAAGAACTCGATATAGCCGGACTGCAACGGGGTATTCATAAAATACTGGAGCAGATCAATGCCCTGACGAAGGAGAATAAAGCACT
>CAZFLL010000048.1:0-28308 GCA_964519865.1 uncultured Chitinophaga sp.
AGGTCGTTTATAAAACAAGAAACTAAAT
This sequence comes from uncultured Chitinophaga sp., assembly GCA_964519865.1. Lineage (GTDB taxonomy): Bacteria > Bacteroidota > Bacteroidia > Chitinophagales > Chitinophagaceae > JJ008. The sequence continues at coordinate 29 of CAZFLL010000048.1, forward strand.
AATTCCAAACAAACTATAATGGAAAAGCAAACAACAAGTGTGGGTCGTCGTAAAGAAGCCGTGACAAGGGTGTTCGTTTCTAAAGGAAGCGGTACCATCACGATCAACGACAAAGACTACAAAGTATATTTCCCGCTGGTATACCTGCAAAACCAGGTAGAGCGTCCGCTGAAAACAGTTGACGTAGCCACTAAATACGATGTGAAAATCAACGCTGCCGGTGGTGGTCTGAAAGGCCAGGCAGAAGCCGCTATGCTGGGTATTTCCCGTGTACTGGTTGAACTGAACCCGGAATTCCGTCCCGCCCTGAAAGCGGCCGGTCTGCTGAAACGTGATCCGCGTTCTGTTGAACGTAAGAAATTCGGTCACAAGAAAGCCCGTAGAAGCTACCAGTTCTCTAAACGTTAATATCAGTTACGAGCTATTAGCCATGAGCTACGAGTTAACCGCTCACCGCTCACTACTCGCAGCTCAGCGCTATTTATTCAAATTAATTATAACAATAACAGAAAATGGAAAATACATCCTTACAACAGCAGCTTCTCGAGGCAGGTGTTCATTTCGGTCACCTCAAGAAGAAGTGGAACCCCAAGATGTTACCTTACATCTTTGCTGAAAAGAAAGGTATTCACATCATTGACCTGAATAAAACCGTGGAATGCCTGCAGGAAACTGCAGCCGCCATGAAAGCGATCGCCCGCAGCGGGAAAAAGATCCTTTTCGTAGGTACTAAAAAACAGGCGAAAGATATCGTGAACGAGAGCGCGAAGAAAGTGAACATGCCCTTTGTGACCGAAAGGTGGCTGGGTGGTATGCTGACCAACTTCAACACCGTTCGTAAGAGCGTGAAGAAAATGCAGAGCATTGAAAAAATGCTGACTGACGGTTCTTTCGACAGCATTACCAAGAAAGAGCGCCTGACCCTGAGCCGTGATAAAGATAAAATGGAAAAGGTACTGGGTGGTATCGCCCAGCTGGGTCGTGTACCCGCCGCCCTTTTCATCGTGGATATCGGGCATGAGCATATCGCGCTGGCTGAAGCCAAACGCCTGGGAATCTCCACCTTTGGTGTGGTGGATACCAACTGCGATCCCAATAAAGTGGACTTCGCTATCCCTGCCAATGACGACGCGACCAAATCAATCGCCATCATCGTAAACTATATCACGGCCGCTATCGCTGAAGGTCTTGCTGAAAGGCAAGCCGCCAAAGATGAGGAAGTGGATGAAATGACCGATGATGAAAAAGAACGGAAAGCAGCCAAACTGCAGGCGGAAGCTGAAGCAGAAGGCGGCCGTGGCGGAAGAGGTCGTGGTGCAGGTGGTCCCGGTGCCGGTGGCGGACAAAGACGCCGTTCTGGTAGTGGTACACCCGGTGGACGTGGTCCTGGTGGCGGACGCAGATAAACAGCAGATAGTAGTTAGCAGATAGTAGATAGTAGTCAATACACGTATCTGCCCGACTTCTGATAAAGGAAGAATTGTATTGTTAAATATTAATACCTAATTATATGAGCACCGTAACAATAAGTGCACAGGATATCAATAAGCTCCGCCAGGCAACCGGAGCCGGTATGATGGATTGCCGGAAAGCCCTGACAGAAACCAATGGTGATTTTGAAGCCGCTATTGACTGGCTGCGTAAGCAAGGTCAGAAAGTAGCTGCCAAGAGAAGTGACCGTGAAGCGAAAGAAGGGGTGGTGATTGCACAAACCACTGCCGACCATAAAACCGGTATCGTGGTATGTGTGAGCTGTGAAACAGACTTCGTTTCCAAGAATGCTGATTTCGTGGCTTTCGGTAAGAGCATCGCTGATGCCGCTATCGCCAGCAATGTTAAAACCCTGGAAGAACTGATGGCCGTTAAGATCGGTGACCTGACCGTAACTGCCCTCGTGGATGAGAAACTGGCTACCATCGGTGAAAAAATCGGTGTCACTAAATTCCAGCGCGTAGACGCTCCTTATGTAGCTTCCTATATACATGGTGCTTACCGCATCGGTGTACTGGTTGGACTGAACAAGGAAGCCGCTGAAGCCGGTAAAGACGTGGCGATGCAGATCGCTGCCCTGAACCCCGTAGCCGTGGATGCTTCTTCTGTTCCTGCTGACGTGATCGCCCGTGAAAAGGATATCGTGATGGAACTGATGAAACAGGATCCGAAAATGGCTGGTAAACCCCAGGAAATGCTTGCTAAGATCGCTGAAGGTAAAATGGGCGTGTTCTTCAAAGAACAGACCCTGACTGCCCAGGCTTTCGTAAAAGACAGCAGCAAATCTGTAGGCGACTACCTGAAAGAAAGCGGTGATGTAGTAGTGACCGAGTTCAAAAGGGTGGCTTTAGGTTAATTCTTTTAAACCTATTATATAAAAAGGCTGTACCGGTTTCGGTGCAGCCTTTTTTTTGCAGAGGGTAGTCGTTAGTAAACAGCCGGGAAGCGAGAGGCTAGAAGCTAGAAACGAGAAGCGAGAAGGAAACAGCCCCTTCTCAGAAGGTTGAATCAAAATGAACAATTGATCATCGTTTTACGGGATGCCTTTCGTACTTCGTGCCTCGTACTTGATACCGCTGTTTGTCAATAGCCTTATTCCCACTTATGAATGACAAGGCATCTTAGTACTTCCCACTTTCTTCTTTCCTCTTTCCTCTCTCCCCTTTCCTCTTTCCTCTCTCCCCTTTCCCCTCCCCCTATCTAACTCCCGCCTTCTTCAAAATCACCTCCAGCGGACAAAACTTCGTAACAGAAGACTGTAACAGATTCAACCCCACAAAACCCGCCAGGAACAACCAGTTGATATGAACGGTGGCGGCCAGGATAATACTGACCAATACCAGGGTGCCGGCAACGGCACGGATGATTCTTTCTTTCATTTGAATAATTTGAGTCCTGCGTCCCCAATGGGAGACACAGGACAGTAAAACATTTTTTATATTAATAACTCGCTTCCTCCACCGGCATGATAAAGGCCCGGATCGGGAATTTAGTACCCTGAATCTTATTGTACTCCCGGATACGCATCATGGCATCCGCCGCTGTTGCTTCAGGAGTGAAACTGAAAAGGATCAGGGAATCATATTCCCCGTCTTTATTACCAAACCAGTCGTCCAGCAGATCCGGGTTATGTTCGTCTTTTACACCCGTGGTGTTGGTGATACTGAACACCCGCACTTTCGCCTCATGAAAGATTTTCATTACGTCCCCTTTAAAATCACTGAGGCAGGTTACAAATAATAGTTTCATGTTACAGGGTTTTGTTTTTTGTATGTTTTTTCTTCAGCATTTTATAATACAGCAGGGGCACCACGAGCAGGGTTAAGAAAGTGGAAGTCACCGTTCCACCCATCAGTGAAATGGCCAGTCCCTGGAATATGGGATCAAAGAGAATGATCACGGCACCCAACACCACCGCACCGGCTGTGAGCAGGATCGGGGTGGTACGCACCGCCCCGGCTTCAATAATGGCCTGGCGGAGCGGAATACCTTCCTTCAGCCGGATATCAATAAAGTCGATCAGCAAAACAGAATTTCTTACCATTACCCCGGCCAGTGCAATAAAGCCGATCATGGATGTGGCGGTGAAGAAGGCCCCCATCATCCAGTGACCTAGTACAATACCCACCAGCGAAAGCGGGATGGCGGCCAGCATCACCAGCGGTACACTGAAATTCTGGAACCAGCCAACGATCAGCATATAAATAATCAGGATAACGACTACGAATGCGATACCAAGGTCACGGAACACTTCAAATGTGATCTGCCACTCTCCATCCCATTTCAGGGAATAATTGTCTTCAAATTCGGGCTGCTGTGTATATTCTTCTTTCAACGTATATCCTTCCGGCATTTTAAATTTTTGAAGACTGTCAGAGATCTTCATCATTGCATAGGAAGGACTCTCCAGTTTGCCGGCCATGTCCGCCAGCACATAGACCACCCGTTTCTGGTTTTTCCGGTAAATACTCTTGTCTTTGATTACGGTCTTTACAGTCACCAGGTCTCCTACAGGAATAGCCATTCCTGACTGACTGATTACTTTCAGGCTCTTCAGGTCTTCCACGGATGTTTTATCGGCATCATCCAGTTTGAGTACAATATTCACCGGGTTATACGATGCCGGTTTGAATAGATTACCCGTAACCTGCCCGGAAAGAGCAGCCCGAAGGGTGGATACGATCTGTGCAGGAGCCACCCCCTGGCGCATGGCTTTTTCCTTATCGATCACAAAATCATATTCAGACTGATCATCTTCCACCATCCAGTCCACATCCACCACATCCTCTGTTTTATTCAGCAGGGTCTTTACCCGGTCTGCCAGTTTGATCTGTTCATTATAATCCGGTCCGTATACTTCTGCTACAATAGTGGATAATACAGGAGGTCCCGGAGGTACTTCCACGATTTTGGCATTGGCCCTGTATCGGGCGGCAATGGCCTGTATGCCCGGACGCATTTCTTTGGCAATATCATGGCTTTGTTTCTTCCGGTCTTCCTTGCTGATCAGGTTGACCTGGATATCGGCCATATTATCACCCCGGCGCAGGTCGTAGTGACGCACCAGCCCATTGAAACTGATGGGGGCCGATGTACCAATATATAGCTGATAGTCTTTTACCAATGGCTGTTTTGATACATAATCCGCAATGTCTTTTGTAACGGCTGCGGTTTTTTCCAGGGTGGATCCCTCGGGCATATCAATCACTACCTGGAATTCATTCTTATTATCAAAGGGCAGCATTTTCACGGCTACCGTCTTTGTAAAGAACAGGGCCAGTGACAACAGGAGTATGACTACGGTGCCAAAAATGAATGTATACCGTTTCCAGCGATGGTTAAGCAACGGGTTTATAAAGGACTTATAGATTTTATAGATACCACTGTCTTCCAGCCGGTGAGGCTTGCTTTCTTCCTGCTGACCACCTCTTTTTTCTTTTTCCCGCAGGAAAATATAACCCAGGTAGGGGGTGAGGGTAAGTGCCACGATCAGGGAAAGCATCATGGCAATGGAGGCACCGATCGGCATGGGACTCATATACGGTCCCATCAGTCCGGATACAAAGGCCATGGGTAAAACAGCTGCGATCACGGTGAATGTGGCCAGGATCGTCGGATTACCCACTTCATTGATCGCATAAATAGCAGCCTGCATCGGCGGAAGCCGTTTCATTTTAAAGTGACGGTGCATGTTCTCGGCGATAATGATCGAATCATCCACCACGATTCCCGTGATGAACACGAGGGCAAACAGGGTGATACGGTTCAATGTGTAACCCAGAAAATAATAAGCCAGTAAGGTCAATGCAAAAGTGACCGGTACAGAGAGGAATACCACCAATCCACCTCGCCAGCCCATGGCCAGCATCACAAACAAGGTGACCACCACGATGGAGATAAACAGGTGTAACAGTAATTCACTAACCTTATGCGAAGCCGTTTCACCATAGTTACGGGTGATACTGGTTTCCACATCCGCGGGTAACAGTTGCTTTTTGGAATTTTCCACTTTGGCCAGTATCTGTTCAGACAGGCGCATGGCATCGGCTCCCTTACGTTTGGCAATGGAAAGCGTGACCGCAGGGTAGGCTGAAGGATGGTGCTTAAGTAAAGTATCTTCCTGGCCATAACCAAATAAAACATATTGTGAAGGGGTCTCCGGTCCATCAGCTACTTTGGCGATCTGTTTCAGGAAAACAGGCTGTTGCTGATTCACACCCACCACCAGGTTCTCCACATCTTCTGCGGTGGACAGGAAATTGCCGGTTTCCACGGAGAAGGCGGAATCTTTCTGCAGCAGGGAGCCTGCTGTGGTCTGGGCGTTACTGCCCTGTATATACTGGCCGATACTCATGAAATCAACATGGTATTCCGCCATCTTGTTTTTGTCGAGTACCACATTCACCTGGTGACTCCGGCCGCCAATGATGCGGACATCCGACACGTCTTTTACTTTTTTGATCTCATTGGTCAGGGCTTCTCCCATCTGCCGGAGTGCATAATCATCATAGCGTTCACTCCAGAGCGTCACTCCCAGGGCCGGCACATCATCAATGGCACGGGTTTTCACCAGCGGCATGGTCACGCCCTGCGGCATCTTATCCATGTTCTTGATGATCTCATTGTATAATTTCACCAGTGAGCGTTCCACATCTTCGCCCACATAAAACTGGACAATGATCATCGCCTGTCCTTTCATGGAAGTGGAGTACACATATTCCACCCCCTTGATATTGGAGATCATTTTTTCCATCGGGGCACTGATCTTGGTTTCCACTTCTTTCGGGGAAGCACCAGGGAAGCCGATAAAAATATCCGCCATCGGCACTTCGATCTGCGGCTCCTCCTCCCGGGGGATCAGCAGGGTGCTGTATCCGCCGATCAGCAGGAATGCCACCATGAGCAGGATGGTCAGTTTTGATGTAATGAACGATCGGGCAATTTTGCCGGATATACCTTCTTGCATACTATAATTTTATTCTGTTGATTATTTTTTTTCAGTCACCGGCACCCCGTTAAAGAGTTTGCCTTCCGCTTTTACAATATATTTTTCGCCGGCCGCAAGCCCGGAAAGGATTTCAGTCTGGTCGCCAAATGTTTTGCCGGTCCTTACCCAGCGCAGGATCGCTGTATTGTTGCTGCTGATCGTATACAGGCCGGTCAGCTGGTCATTCTGAAGCAGGCTGGAAGTCGGAACCAGTATCGCACCTGAAGCCTGGGGCAATGCAGCCGGCTGGCTGACCGGTATAAATACATTCACATACATACCGGCATAGAGGTCTTTCTTTTCTTTTTCAGGAATACTCAGTTTGATCTCGTATTGCCCGCCGGTCAGCTGGGAGGACGGGCTGATCTCAGTCACCTGGCATTGGATGGTTTTACCAATGGATTTTATTTCCACCTGTGCAGTCCCGCCTTTTTTTAAGAGACCGACCTGGTTTTCACTAACGGCAGCGCTCACCTGTAAAGCCGTGTTTTGTTCCACCACCAGTAAGGGCATTCCGGGACTGGCCATATTTCCTTCATCGGCCATACGTTGGGTAACCACCCCGTCAAAAGGAGCCGTCAGGCTGCTGTAGGAGATCAGGGCATTTACTTCATTCTTCATCTGGCTGGCTGCTTCCAGCCGGGCTTTGGCCGCATTGTACTGAAGGGTTACATTATCCAGCTCTTTGGCTGATGCACTTTGTTTATTATAGAGATTGGTGAAACGTTCATAATCCTTCTGCGCATTTTTCACATTGGCTTCTGCTTCCGCAATTGCGGCATTGGTCTGATCTCTTTTGGCAACAATATCCTGGCTGCTGATGGAAACCAGTACCTGGCCCCGGCGTACACGGTCACCGGCTTTTACATATATGCGGTTGATCGTACCCATCAGGCGGGTGCTGATCTGAGCGGTCTGAAGAGCTTCAATTTTGCCACTGATGCTGATGCCGCCTTCCGCGGTACCACCGGGTATGGCAATGGTTACGGCAACCGGGTTATTCTTTTCTTCAGGGCTTTTTTCTTTTTTGCTTTTGCAGGAGACCAGGAAAAGCGACCCGGTGATCAGCAGACTGAATGTGGAGTATTTTATAAAGTTCATTATAACAGGTTTAAAATTTATTGATTTGCGGCAGTTAAGAATTGTATATAAGCCAGCGTACTGTTGTAGGCAAATACAGCCTGTGCTTTGGCCAGTTTTTGCTGGGAGAGCTGGGTCTGTGACTGCAGCACATCCGTACTGTTGACCAGTCCCTGTTCATAGCGGTCCTGCAGGATACGAAGCGCTTCAGCCGCATTTTCCACGGCGGTTGTTTGTTGTTTTATTTTAAAACGGGCATCGGCCAGCTGGCGGTTGGTTTTATTCAGTTCCAGCTGACTTTGTTCCTGCTGCTGTTTCAGCTGTTCTTCCATTTTAGTCCGCTCCGTCTGCTGGGTGATGATTTTATTTTTGGTGCTGTTGCCTTTAAAGATGTCCCAGGATAACTGAAAGCCGGCGAGATAGGAACCTGCACCGAAGCCGAAGACACTGTTGTCGTTGAGCTGGTAAGAGGCAAAAGCATTGACTTTCGGCAGGAAGGACTTGCGGGAAGATTCAATCATGAGGCCGGAAGCTTCAATGGCTTTTTTCATCGCTTCAAAATCAGCCCGGTCTGCAGGAATACTGGTAGCCGGGGAAGCGGAGGCGGGGTCTGTGGATGCTTTGGGAACTGTATACACGGTACCGTAGGGGGTTCCCATCAGCAGGCTCAGGTAATCAGACGCATTGTGGATATTACTTACTGATTCAGACAATCCGGATTCCACTGTACTGATCCATACTTTTACATTCAGGGCATCTGACTGTTGCATCAGCCCTTCCTTTACGCGGTTATTGATAAATGTATAAAAGGCATTGGCTGTTTTCAGGGCTTCTTTCAGTACTTCTTCCGCATCATAAGCCAGTTGCAGTTGCAGGTAGGCTTTCTGCACTTCAAAACGTAGGTAATCGGCACTGCGCCTGGATTTGAATGCATAGAGTCCTTTTTGAACCGCCAGTGCTTTTCGCATATACACCAGGTCCGGATTATAGACCGGTTGTTTCACTTGTAAACGGGTACTGAAGTCGGTCGAATTCCCCGGATCATTTAATAAGGCCGGGTTGAAATCGGCTTGTTTTACAATCTGCTGCTGCAGTTTAAATCCGAAAGCATTCAGCGGGTTATTGCTGGTCATGGGCGTGAATGAAAAATCCAGCTGGGGCAGGAAGATGGCATCCATTTCACGATACCTCGCTGCTGCGATTTTTTCTTCGATACGGGAAAGGCTGAGTTCCCGGTTGTTGGACAGGGCGCTGTCGGTCGCTTCCTGCAGGGTCAATGACCGGGTCCCGGACTGGGCATTGATGGCTGAGGTGGCCGTAACTATTGAAACTAACGGTACAAGGAAACTGAACAATACCTGGCGCAGTGTATAATGCATGCGTTTTTAATTTGACGCAAAACTATCCGCGGGGTGTACTTGCCCCCGTGACATATATCACTGTTCAAGGGCTATTCTGTTCTGTTTTATATTTGCCGGCAAGCCGGTATAAAATTTAAAATTATCTTTAGTGATTCATGTCACTCAGGATATTTTATTAATAGTGCAGTAACACATAAAACAAAGAGCATGGCTGAATACAATCAGTACTTTGAAGCGAATAAATCACTCTGGAACCAGCGCACCCTTGTGCACCGGGACTCCGCCTTTTATAACCGGGAAGGTTTTCTGAAAGGCGCGACTGTGTTAACTCCGATTGAACTGGCTGAACTGACAGACGTGAAAGGAAAAAAAATGCTTCACCTGCAATGTCATTTCGGGATGGATAGTCTCGACTGGGCCCGCAAAGGAGCAGCGGTAACCGGGGTGGATCTGTCTGATGAAGCGATCAAAGAAGCCCGGCAACTGAATGAGGCACTCGGACTGGACGCGCGTTTTATCTGCTGTAATGTATATGATCTGAAAAGTCACCTCGACGAAGAAGGGAGTTTCGATATTGTATATACCACCTATGGCACCATCGGCTGGTTACCTGATCTGGAGCCCTGGGCCGAATTGATTGCTCATTACCTGAAACCGGGCGGTGTTTTCTATTTTGCCGAATTTCACCCGGTGCTCTGGATGTTTGATGATGATTTTACCCGTATACAATATGCGTACAATAAACAGGAAGTGATCGTCACGGAAAACCAGGGAACATATACCGACCGTGGGGCAGCGATACAGGGAAAGGAATACAGCTGGAATCACAGTATCAGTGAAGTGCTCAGCGCTTTACTGAAAGCGGGACTCCAACTGGAATCATTTAACGAACACATGTTCTCTCCTTATCCCTGTTTCAGGAATATGAAGGAAACCAGCGAGGGACATTGGGAAATTGCCGGTATGGAAGGCAAACTGCCGATGGTCTATAGTTTAAGGGCGGTTAAACAATAACCAAAACCCTTATCTTCGCAGCGAAAAATCTCCTTCATGTTACCTAAGTACAAACGCATACTCCTCAAACTTTCCGGTGAAGCATTAATGGGTGATAAAAGTTTCGGTTTTGATACCGATGTGATTGCCCAGTATGCCCATGATATCAAATCGGTGACCGACCTGGGTGTCCAGGTGGCCGTGGTGATCGGGGGCGGGAATATTTACCGGGGCATGAATGAAGCGGATACCGGAATTGAAAGGGCACATGGAGACTATATGGGCATGCTGGCTACCGTGATCAACGGGATGGCCCTGCAGGCCGGACTGGAGCGTATCGGGGTGTATACCCGCCTCCAGAGCGCTATAAAGATGGAACAGATCGCTGAACCCTATATCCGCCGCCGGGCTATCCGTCACGTGGAAAAAGGCCGTGTGGTGATCTTCGGTGCCGGTACCGGTAACCCTTATTTTACGACAGATACGGCCGGATCTCTCCGGGCCATTGAAATAAATGCAGATGTGATCCTGAAAGGTACCCGCGTGGATGGTATCTATACCGCCGACCCTGAAAAGGACCCTACTGCCACTAAATACAATGTCATCACTTTCCAGGAATGCGTTTCCCAGAACCTTAAAGTGATGGATATGACCGCTTTCACTCTTTGCATGGAAAACAACCTGCCCATAATTGTCTTCAATATGAATAAGCAGGACAACCTTCGCCGGGTGGTAACCGGTGAAAAAGTAGGTACCCTGGTCAGGGGTTAAATAAGGGTTTTTCCTCAGTGGTTTTACGACTATTTTGTTCGCAGGGAATACTATCTTGTGCCTGCTTAAAAAGCACACCTGTGAAAAACTATTAAACGCTATTTCCCGGATTTTTAATAGTTTACGAACCTGACTTAACTACTTATGCCCACCCTCCAGTTGTCTGTAATTGAGGTTATTATACTTATGCTGGGTGCCATCACCCTGGGCATCACTATCCACTTTTTTATTGTCAGCCGGAAATCCCTCAGGGAGGTTACTTCAGATGCTACCGGAAAGCTCCACAAAGAACTGGAAGTGTGGAAACTCAAATATTTTAATGATACAGAGCTCCGGGATAAGGAGCTGGAAGACCTGAAGTATAAATTGTCCATCGCGACAGACAGTACGGATGATATTTCCATTGAAATAGAAGAGCTGCAGGTGAAAAATAAGAAACTGCAGACCGAAATTGAGTTGTTACGGAAAGGCGGGGCGTCATCCGGCGGACAGGATATGGCGGACCTGCGCCGGAAACTCGAAGAAGCCGAAGAAAACTACCAGATCTATCTGATTGAAGCGGATGAACAACGTGCCCAGAATAAAAAACTGAAAGCGGAGATTGAATCCCTGAAGAAACATGGCCCCGCCGAAAAGGAACCCGATCATATACGAAAGAAATTACAGGAGGCCGAGGAAGCCTGCCGGGTATATGCGATCGAAACGGAGGATCTCCGGATTGTCAATAAAAAATTACAGGCGGAGATTGAGCTGTTACGCTCTATGAATGTGCATACCGCCACCCCCCAGACCGATAAGGCGGATTATATGGAGCAGTTGCGCCGTGCACAAAGCAGCCTGCTGGAACACAACGAAAAGATCAACCAGTTACTCGGACAAATCGATATTGTAAAAGAAACGGAAGAAAGGCAGCAGGAAATAGTAAAGACCAACGAAGAACTCACGATGCAGATCGAAGACCTTCGTTATAAGCTTTCAATGAAGGAAAAGGAGATCAACAACAGCCGGCAAAAAGAACACCTCACCACCGAGATGAATGCCATGCTGGACAGCGCCTACAGTGAATTCAATATCCTGCAGTCAAAAATGCAGAAACTCGAACAACAGGTGGCCGGTTCCCGTAAACTCAGTATGGAGTATGATGAACTCCGGGAGTCGCATCAGAAACTCAGCCGTGATTACGAAGAACAGAAACTGAAATATACCGCCAACAGTGAAGAAAACCGCCAGTTGAAAATTACCCTGGCTTCCGTGGAGGAGCAATTACGGGATGCCGACTTCCAACGGCAGCAACTCCAGAAAAGGATCATGTACCTGGAAGAACTCAACACCGATATGCAGGTGATGGTGGATGCCAATAAAAAACTGGAAAGTCAGCTGAAACGGATCGGTGAACTGGAAAGTATGCTGAATGTGATCTCTGAAGAAAGGGACCAGCTGATGCAGCGCAAAACCAATCTTTAATTTACCCTTTCAACACGGCAAAAAACAGTTCAGCCCGGAGGAAGTCCTGCCGGGCTGACAAATAATGTTTATTTGCTTTTCTTAGCAGCTGCCTTTTTCTTGGCCGCTACAGAAATGGCCGGGCGGCTTTTGCCGAATGAGCCTTTGAAACGTTTTCCTTTTGCTGTTTTTTTATCTCCTCTACCCATGTTGATTGTTTTTATTGATTTAGTGCAAAAATAGACCGTTTTTTAGTAAAAAAGCCCCGGTACTGAAATTAGCACAGGAGCTTTTTAATACTAAACCGGTTATTATAATTTTCCGGATAATTCTTTTCCAGCCTTAAACTTGGCCACTTTACGGGCTTTGATCTTGATAACAGCACCGGTTTGGGGGTTACGGCCGTTACGGGCGGCTCTTTTGGATACGGAGAATGTTCCAAATCCTACGAGGGTTACCTTACCACCAGCTTTTAATGTCTTGGTGACTGCTTCTACAAAAGAATCCAGAGCGGCATTGGCCTGAGTTTTAGTGATGCCGGCATCTTCAGATACTTTAGCGATCAATTCTGCTTTGTTCATGATTTGCGATTTTATATGTTTTAAGTGACGGCGGCAAATTTAGATGCTTTTTCATACCAGCAAAAAAAAATATCCTATTTGCCGGAATAGGAAAAACACGTGAAAACCGCTCCCAATAAGGATTTCAGCGGATTTGCTGTTTTCAGCAAAAAAGGGTGAAAACAGGATTTCCCCTGAAACCCTTGCCCCTGAAGGGTTTCAGGAAGCAGGCCCATGCAATGCAGCAGGGATGCGGGTTTCAGCGGTCCGGGCCCGCCCAAAAGAAGGAGAAAAATATTTTTTCTTTTTGCACAATCAATTCACAAGATGCATGAGTGTACGGTAGGCAATAAACCCATTGCCCCATTTATCCAGGGCTTTCTGACGCATGGAGGCGGCATATTTATCCATATACCGGTTATAGAGGGCGCGGCTTTCCGCATGGTATTGCACCGCATAAGTGATACCTTCTTCATCATCCGCTTCCACCAGGTGAAGGATCACCGCATGGGTAAAACAACCTGTATTGACCAGGTCCGGGATATGTTCAGTTTTCAGCCAGGCCAGCCATTCGGCAGCAATGGCATGATTGACCTTGGTGGTGACATTATATACGATCATGCTGCAAATTAACCGGCCCGGTTGTTATCCAGCAGGATTTTTTTCAACCGCTGGTACATAAAGGATACGGCCAGGAGTAATATCCCAAGCAATATAAAGGCGGCGATCTTGCCCCCCGGCGGGATATTCACGATATCAAAAAGAAACAGTTTCCCGATGGTGACGGTAAATAAGGTCAGGGAAATGATTCGTAGGGTCTTGAAATCCTTCTTCATACCCAGCCACATCATGGCAAAAGAACAGAGCCCCCAGAGTATGGAAAGCCCGGCTTTGTAATATAAATTTTCCGACCAGGCCCAGCCTGTTGCATCCCGGTAATTCGTCCAGAAGATCACCTGGTACATTTCGACACTCAGTATTAACACAATGCCGGAGGCGGTAAGCCAGGTAAATATGGTCCGGTAATCTGTCCATTTTTCATTTTCTTTTTTAAAGAAAAAGCGGATCAGCTGATACAATAACCACAACAACAGGAGGGCTGCCACCCAGTGTGCGGTGAAATAAACACCGCTGCTTTGCGTAATCAGGTAAAGGGCATAGGATTTAGTGGAAGCCATTCCGATCAGGTACAGGCCAAAACTCAACAGGGTCAGGCTCAACCGCAGCAGCGGTAACGCTTTATCTTTTTTGAAAACCTCCAATAATACGAGCACCACGATAAACGTATAACAGGACCAGTAAATAGTGCTGGCCGGCACGCCCGGGTTACGGGTGTTGAACTGGTAACCGATCTCAAAAATTCCGGCCAGGTAGGCGGTGATAATGCCTGCGCTTAATGCTGCGGTCCGGACTGTTTTTACGGGTACCCCTTTATAAAACCATTCACTGCTTTCCTTTTTCTGTAACCAGTAATAAAGGAAATAGGAAATGGCCACCACTATACTGGTGATATAGCCTTCGTTTAAAATCACCGGTTGCAGCTTACTGCTGAATATATAATTCGCCGACCAGTTACTGACCAGGCTGGCCGTCGTCAGCAGACAGATCAGCAGGGAACCTGTTTTCAGCAATGGTATCTGTGAACGCTGGTAAAGCCAGAACAATACAACGGTTTCGGCCGCCCAGAAAAGGGTGATATGATTGCCATTGTATTGTACCGGTGCCACCAGGGAAAGAAAACTGACGGAAAGACCGATCAGGAGGAACACAAAATTCCGGTCCGTGGTTTTCTGCTTATAAAATACAGCGGACAGTCCCAGGTAAAACAATCCCAGCAGGGCTGTGAATAATCCTTTATAGTTATCACCTGGACCGCTATCGAGTACCAGCATACCGGCCAGATAATACAGGAAAGACGTACTCAGCAAAAGGGCAAAATCAAACCCGGTGAATTTATTTTTCAGCCGGATCGTATTGATGATATGCATGGCGATGAACAGCGCGAAGAAAATACTGGCAAATAAAAGGGCATCTGTGCGGGGCAGGGGCTCCTCACTGAAATACAGTCTGCGGGTCAGCCAGCCGCCATAGATGATCGTAGTGAATACAAGGGCAATGGTATTGATCGAGGGCCAGCGTTTAAACCAGGCCAACACCATCAGACCGGTATTGAGTATCGCGAGGTAGGTGAACAGGGCGGAATAATTATCCTGCCCGGTGCTTACCAGGAAGGGAGTGATAAAACCACCGATCGTGGCGAGAATGGCCAGTTCCTGCCGGTTATAGAAAAGGGATAAGAACACACCGGATCCGGAAATAAGCACCATGAGTATAAAGGCGGTGGATTGCCCGATGAGGTGGTACTGGTGAAAGGCAAAGGCAATACTGAAATAAAATACAGAGAGGCCACCTCCGACTAAAACGGAACTGAATGAACGGTATTGATTTCTGAAATAATGGGCCAGTCCGATCAGGATGGCGCCACAGATCAAACCAATGATCACACGACCACCTTCATGCACCCAGTCTTTATCAATGGCGTACTTGATGAAAAAGGCAATACCCAGCACGAGAACGGCAATACCGATCTTATTGGCCACATTTTCGCCTATGAATTTTTCATAATCAGTATCCTTTTTTGTATGGATAAATTCAGGAGTATATGTTTTTTTGACCACCCTCTCTGCTGCTTTCGGTTGCAGGAGTTCAGGTAAACTGGGTCCGGTTGGTTTAGCAGGCTCCGGCTTGGGCACAGGCTGCGGCTCTGGCTCCGGAACCGGTACAAAGGGCACCGGCTTTTCCTCCTTCACCGGGGGAACCGGGGTTATATGAACTTCCGGTTTGGGTGCAGGAATGAGGGGGTCCGCTTTTGTCTCCTGGCGCAATTTTTTAACCTCACCGGTCAGTTCATTGACTTTGTCATAGAGGTCATTCAGTAAATGCTTTTGTTCACTGCTCCGGCTCAGGAGCGCTATTAATAAGAATAAAAAAACAACAGGGATCAGAAATATCAATACAATGATTCCATCCATGGGAGCGTGGTTTGGTTAACAAAGACCGGTTTATATACCCAGGAGGTGAAAAAATAAAATGGTTCGCCGGTACTGCTTACAGTTTGATATCTAAATATACCGGGCAATGGTCAGAATGCTTCACATCCGGGTATATTTCCGCGTCTTTCAGCTGTTTTTTTAAAGGTTCTGTAACATTTATATAGTCAATCCGCCAGCCTTTGTTATTCAGTCGTACAGAAGGGAAGCGCTGACTCCACCAGCTGTAGCGATGTGGTTCAGGGTGAAATTCACGGAAGGTATCGATCCATCCGCTTTTATAGAATTTAGTCATCCATTCCCGTTCAGGCATTAAGAAACCGGAAGAGTTCTTGTTTCCTTTCGGATCATGGATGTCAATTTCATTGTGGGCGATATTATAATCCCCGCAGAGTATGAGTTTGGGGTTTTTCTTTTTGATCTTATTCAGCCAGTCCAGGCAGTGATCCAGCCATTCATATTTGAAGCCCTGGCGTTCATCCCCGCTCGTGCCACTGGGAAAGTAGGCATTGATCAGTTTGGTATCACCAAACAGCAGTTGTATCACCCGTCCTTCATCATCACTCGGACCATGTCCATGACCTATTTCCACCGCATCCGGTTTTATTTTAGTAAATACCGCTACGCCGCTATAGCCTTTCTTCTGGGCACTGAACCAGTAATCATGAAAGCCCAGCTCATGCAGTGCTTTTGTATCCACATCTCCTTTCACCGCCTTGGTTTCCTGGATACAGATCACATCGGCCGGATCTGTTTTCAGCCAGTCAATAAATCCTTTTTTAATAGCGGCCCGGATGCCGTTTACATTGTAGGAAATGATTCGCATTGTATTATTGATTAAATTGTCAGGCAATTTACAGCTATCTATGGAAGCATCCTTAAAAACCAAAACACGCCCTGTGATCCCGGTAAAAGAACCCGTTTACCTCGAAGGCCCGAAAAGCCGGGGCTATGAATTATTATTTGCCTTCCGGGTATTCAAACAGTTTATCAAAGGGTTCCGGGCCCTTCACTTTGTGGGTCCCTGTATCACTGTTTTTGGTTCAGCCCGTTTTAAAGAAGATCATCCCTACTACCAGCAGGCCCGTGAATTCGGGAAACGGATCGCGGAAGCCGGATTTACCACACTCACCGGGGGTGGACCCGGTATTATGGAAGCGGCCAACCGCGGGGCGTTTGAAAACGGGGGTAAATCAGTTGGATGCAATATCGTACTACCCTTCGAGCAAAAAGAAAACCCATATGTCCATAAATCGGTTACGTTTGAACATTTCTTTGTCCGCAAAGTGTTGCTGGTAAAATATTCCTATGCTTTTATCATTCTTCCCGGCGGCTTTGGCACTATGGATGAATTGTTTGAAACCTTAACCCTGGTGCAGACCAAAACCATCAGCCAGTTTCCGGTCGTGCTTTTCGGGAAAGAATTTTACACCCCCCTGATGAATACGATCCAGGAAATGGCGGAAAAAGGTACGATTTCACCCATTGACATGAACCTTGTTTTGCTGACTGACAGTCATGAAGATGCGATGACCCATATTACCACTTATATCCGGACCAATTATAAAATCAAGCCCCGGAAACGGCTCTGGTGGTTATTGGAAAAGCGGTAACCTGAAATGTGTACTAATTACACAAAAGTACTACCTTCATATAAAATTTCCTGTTATGTTACTTAAACGATTGCTGACCGCCCTCGCAGTAACAGGGCTTGCACAGCTGGCTTATGCCGATCAGTCGCTGACTGTCTCTTCCCCTGATAAAAATATTCAACTGTCCGTAACTCATCAGAATGCCGGCGGACTGGTATACAGTGTAAACTACAAAGGGAAAGCCGTCGTGCTGCCTTCTTCTGTAGGGATGCGGCTGGCCAACCCGGTGGTGACACTGCAGCAGTTCAGCCTGGATCATATTGATTCAGTGATGGTGGACGAAAGCTGGAAACCGGTTTGGGGTGAACAAAGTATGATCCGGAATAATTACCGGCAGCTCTTGTTATCCCTGACCGACAAATCCGGATCAGGCATCCGGATACAGCTCCTGTTCCGTGTATTCAATGACGGGGTGGGCTTCCGTTACCTGTTTCCGGAGCAACCCAAACTCAATCATTTTATCATTGCCGATGAAGTGACCACCTTCGCGCTGACCGGGGATCACAATACATTCTGGATACCGGGCGATTATGATACCAATGAATATGCCTATTACAACAGTACGCTCAGCAAAATAGACGCTTCCGGTGGCGGTTTTGCCCAGGAGATCCATGCCAAGACATTCTTTGATAAGAACGCCGTGCAGACCCCGCTGATGATGAAATCAGCCGATGGTTTATATATCAACCTGCATGAAGCAGCATTGGTGAACTACCCGGCGATGAACCTGATACTCGACAAATCAAACTATACATTCAGGTCGCAGCTGGTACCTGATGCCGTGGGGAATAAAGCCTACCTGCAGGCACCCTTTGCCACTCCCTGGCGTACCATTATTGTAAGTGATAAAGCCACAGAGATCCTGGCCTCAAAAATGATCCTGAACCTGAACGACCCTTCAAAAGTTCCGGATGCGGAAAGCTGGGTGAAGCCACAGAAAATGGTAGGTGTATGGTGGGAAATGCATGTGGGCAAGAGCAGCTGGGATTACAGCGGCGGACAGGTAGGTTCACAACAGGCCACGAAAGTACCGCATGGGGCCAATACCGCCAATGTAAAACGCTATATCGACTTTGCTTCAAAAAATGGCATAGAAGGTGTGCTCGTGGAAGGATGGAATACCGGATGGGAAGACTGGTTTGGTCAATGGAAAGAAGATGTATTTGATTTTGTAACTCCCTATCCTGATTTTGATGTAAATGAACTGCAGCATTATGCGGCGGCAAAAGGGGTGAGGGTCATTATGCACCATGAAACCTCTGCTTCTGCCACCAATTATGAAAGGTGGATGGATACGGCGTACAAGTTTATGAACGAACATGGTTATGCCGCCGTGAAGACCGGATATGTTGGCCGGATCATACCAAGAGGAGAACATCATGACGGACAGTGGATGGTTCGTCACTACCTGCGCGTGGCTTCCAAAACAGCCGCCCGTCATATTATGCTGGATGCCCATGAACCGGTACGTCCTACCGGGCTTCATCGCACGTATCCCAACTGGCTGGCTTCTGAAGCGGCCAGGGGCAATGAATTCAATGCCTGGAGTGTCGGCAATATGCCGGATCATGAAACCATCCTGCCCTTTACCCGCCTGATGGGTGGCCCGATGGATTATACCCCCGGGATATTCAAAATAAAAATGAGTTATTACAATCCGTCAAAAACGGAACAGGTGCATACCACGCTGACCAAACAGCTGGCCCTGTATGTTACGATGTACAGTCCGTTGCAGATGGCGGCTGACCTGCCTGAAAACTATGAAGCACATATGGATGCTTTCCAGTTTATCAAAGATGTGGCCGTTGACTGGGATGATTCAAAGATCCTGGATGCCGAACCCGGCGATTATGTGATCATTGCCCGTAAGGCGAAAGGAAAGAATGACTGGTTCTTGGGGGCCATCACGGATGAGAATGCCCGGAATTTCACCCAGTCCTTGTCTTTCCTGGATGCGGATAAAAAATACGTGGCCACGATCTACCGGGATGCCGACAATGCCCATTGGAAAGATAATCCGGAAGCCTATGTGATCGAGAAATTCCTGGTGGATGCCAAAACCATGTTGAAATTAAAATTGGTCCCGGGTGGCGGATCTGCCGTAAGTTTGATACCGGCAAAAGCCGAAGAACTCAAACTGTACAAAAAATATAAGTAATGACAGCTGTAGATATACTCGGGTATGCGGCCGGCGCGGTAACTGCCTTTACATTTTTACCCCAGGTGGTTAAAACCTGGAAGGAGAAATCCGCCAAGGATATCTCCCTCTATATGTTCCTGATCGCTTTTGCCAATGAGATCATGTGGCTGGTCTGGGGATTGCTCATCAATAATATGGTGGTCATACTGACCAACGCGGTGATGTTGGTGATGTCCGGAATTATGATCGGGCTTAAATTAAAGTATAACCAGGACCGAACTTAAACTATAACTAATAGTAACCGATGGCGGTAAACACTTTTATCTGGGACCTGGGCGGTGTACTGGTTGACTGGAACCCGAACTATGTCTTTCATGAAGCCTATTTTGATTCTGCCGCAAAGCGGGCTTATTTCTTTGAACATATCTGCACCCACGACTGGAATGAACAACAGGATGCCGGCCGTTCGATTGTGGAAGCCACCCAGGAACTGGTGGAGAAATTCCCGGACTGGGAAAAAGAGATCCGGGATTATTATGGCCGCTGGACCGATATGCTGAATGGTCCGGTGCATGGAACCGTAGCCCTCTTCCGTGAACTGATCGATAGCGGTAAATACAAACATTATGCGCTGACCAACTGGCAGGCCGACCTGTTCAATATTGCCCTGGTGCGCTATAATTTCCTGCACTGGTTTGATGGCCGCGTGGTAAGTGGCGTGGAGAAAGTACGCAAACCCTTCCCTGAATTTTACCAGCGCTTGCTGAATCGGTATGCAGTAGATCCGGCAAACGCTGTTTTTATCGATGATAACGTACGGAATGTGACAGCCGCAGAAGAAATGGGTATTAAAAGCCTGCATTTCCGCTCACCGGAACAACTGAGGGCTGAGCTGCAGCAATTGTCCCTGATTTAACTGGCAAACTATGTATATAGCGATTGGAATCGTGGTGGTATTGTTGCTGATCATTATTGGTCTGTACAACAGCCTCATTGTAAAAAAGAATGCGGTGGACAATGCTTTTTTCTCCATGGATGTGATGCTGAAGAAACGGCATGACCTGATCCCGCAACTGGTGGATACCGTGAAAGGGTATATGCAGCATGAAAAAGAATTGCTGACCGGACTGACCCGGTTAAGGGAACAGCTGGATGTGCCCAACCTGCCGGTCAATGATAAAGTAAAACTGGAAAACCAGTTCAATGCGGCCCTGCAACAGGTAAGGGTACAGGTGGAAAATTATCCGCAGCTCAAAGCCAGTGATAATTTCCTGAAGTTACAGGGGGCCATCAACGAAGCCGAGGAACAGCTGGCCGCGTCCCGGCGTTTTTATAATGCGGCGGTGAATGATTATCACAATGCCATTCAAACCTTCCCGTCCTCGGTGATTGCTTCCATGGCGGGAATGCTTCGCAAAGAATATTTTTCCGTGGCGGAGAATGCAAAAGAAGTTCCGGTGGTTACCTTTAAGTAAATAAATCCTATGCCGGCCTCCAGCGATTTTACTGCATTTTATGAAAAGGATCTGAAAGACCTGCTTGTTCCCCTTGAGTTCCAACGGAAAAAAATTAAAAAACTGGGTGTATACGGTTTTACGGTGCTTGGGCTGGCGATATTAACTTTCATTATTGGAACAACTGGTCATATAAAAGCTGCTGTTTTTATTTCATTCGCCATTTTCCTTGCGGCGATTATCGTCCTGGTAATATTTGCCAAACGATTAAAGAAGTTTACCGGCATTTTTAAAACGCAGATCGTTAGCCGTATTATCGCATTTATCAACCCTTCGTTGCAATATAGTCCTGACCATTTTATATCCGAAGCGGATTACAAAAACAGCGGACTCTACCTGAACAGTCCTGACCGGTATACCGGGGATGATTATGTGGAAGGCACCCATGATAAAACATTTTTCTGTTTTTCCGAATTGCATACAGAAATGAAGATCAGTTCCGGTAAAGAGACCCACTGGGAAACCATTTTCAAGGGAATGTTTATCATCGCTGATTTCAATAAGAATTTTTCCGGAAGGACCTATGTTTGGAGCGAGAATAAACCCCAGCTGAATTTCCTGAATAAACTGTTTACTTCCTTTGCTTCCGGCCTGGAGAAAGTGAAACTGGAAAGCCCTGATTTTGAAAAACGGTTTATTGTTTATAGCAATGACCAGGTGGAAGCCCGGTATATTCTTACCCCGTCATTCATGGAGAGGGCCGTACGTCTGCAGCAAATGACCGATGCGGATACTTCAATGTCTTTTGTGCACAGTAAAATACATGTGGCGATCCCGATGAAAAAAGAAATGTTTGAACCTTCGGTATTCAGCGCCAATGATTTCAGCCGGCTGGAGAATTTCCGTTCAACCATACAGATCGTATATGATATCATTGATGAACTGAAGCTGAATGAAAGGTTGTGGACGAAGGACTAGGGGACAGTCGTTAGTCATTAGTCGATAGTCGTTAGTCGTGAGTCAGCAGCCCATAAAAAAACCGGTCACCCTGTTCAGGATGACCGGTGTATGATTTGATTTTTCATTTTTACTCCAGCACAGGTCTCATCCATTTTTCCGCTTCATCCAATGGCATGCCTTTTCTTTTGGCATAATCTTCCAGCTGGTCTTTGCTGATTTTACCTAAACCAAAATAATGGCTTTGCGGGTGACCAATATACCAGCCACAAACAGAGGCCGGCGGATTCATCGCCAGGCTTTCGGTAAGTTCGATCCCGATATTTTCGGTCACATTCAACAGGGAGAATAATTTCAGTTTCTCCGTATGATCCGGGCAGGCGGGATAACCCGGTGCCGGACGGATGCCTTTATATTCCTCGTGTATCAGTTGTACATTGCTGAGTTGCTCTTCTTTATCATAGCCCCAGTATTCCTTCCGGGTCTGCTCATGCAGGCATTCCGCAAAGGCCTCCACCATCCGGTCAGCCAGTATCTGTACCAGTATCTTATTGTATTCATCGTGATCTGCGGCAAAGCGGTCGATATGCTGTTTGGCACCATGAATGGTTACGGCGAAGGAGCCCATATAATCTGACCCCAGTTCGGCCGGACAAACAAAATCAGCCAGGGAGAAATTGGGTTGACCCACTGCTTTCTTTAATTGCTGCCGAAGCATTTCCAGTTTCACCTCTCCTTTTTCTGTCTGCAGGGTAACCGTATCTGCATTATTGCTGCTGGCCGGCCAGAAGCCGATCACCCCGTCTGCGGTGAACCAGTTTTCCTCCACTACCTGTTTCAGGAGTTTTTGTGCATCATTATACAACCGGGTGGCTTCGGTCCCGAAAATTTTATCGGATAAAACTTCCGGAAAATGACCGGGCATTTCCCAGGCGATAAAGAAAGGGCCCCAGTCAATATAGCGGGCAATGGTGGCCAGGTCAAATCCCTTGAATACTTTCACCCCGTTGATGGCCGGTTGTACCGGTTTGTAATTTTTCCAATCAAAATATTCTTTGGTAATGACGGCTTCCTTGTAAGCCACCAGGTCCTTTTTGTTTTTATTGAGAAACTGGTGACGCAGGGCATCATATTCTTCCTGTGTCTTTTTCAGCAACACGTCCTTTTCTTTACTGAGCAGGGTGCTAACAGCCGTCACACTTCTCGATGCATCCAGTATATGCAGTACCCCGTTATCATACTGGGGGGCGATTTTCACCGCGGTATGCATCCTGGAAGTGGTGGCTCCACCGATCAGCAGGGGTTGCTTCATATTGCGGCGTTTCATTTCATGCGCCACGTGCACCATTTCGTCCAGGGAAGGTGTGATCAGCCCGCTCAACCCGATAATATCCGCTTTTTCCTTCTCGGCCGTATCCAGTATACGGTCAGCCGGTACCATCACCCCCAGGTCAACGATATCATACCCGTTGCAACCCAGTACCACACCCACAATATTTTTCCCGATATCATGCACATCTCCTTTTACGGTTGCGAGCAATACCTTGGGCACATTGCCTTTGGCCGCATTGGGATTGTTTTTCTTTTCTTCTTCAATGAACGGTGTCAGCCAGGCCACACTTTTCTTCATCACCCTGGCGCTTTTCACCACCTGGGGAAGGAACATCTTGCCGGCGCCAAACAGATCACCCACCACATTCATACCCGCCATCAGCGGACCTTCGATCACTTCCAGCGGTTTGGGGTATTTGAGACGGGCTTCTTCCGTATCAATATCAATATAGTCGGTGATGCCATTTACGAGGGCATGTTTCAGTCTTTCTTCCACGGTATTATTCCGCCAGGCCTCGTCTTTCACTTCCACTTTGCCCTTTGCTTTCACTGTTTCGGCAAAGCTGATCAGTTTCTCCGTGGCTTCATTGTTATCATTGTTCCGGTTCAGGATCACATTTTCGCAGAGTTCCCGGAGGTTGGGTTCAATTTCATCATATACCACCAGCTGGCCGGCATTGACGATACCCATATCCATGCCCGCCCTGATGGCATGCAACAGGAATATGCTGTGCATGGCTTCCCGCACATGGTCATTACCCCGGAAAGAGAAGGAGAGGTTACTGACCCCGCCACTGATCTTGGTCAGCGGCATGAGGGCCTTGATCTCACGGGTGGCTTCAATAAAGTCCACCCCGTAATTATTGTGTTCTTCCATGCCGGTGGCAATGGCGAAAATATTGGGATCAAATATGATATCCTGCGGGTCGAAACCAACCTGTTCAGTCAGGATTTTATAGGCCCGGTGACAGATCTGTACTTTCCGTTCTTTGGTATCGGCCTGTCCTTTTTCATCAAAAGCCATCACGATCACGGCGGCGCCATAGCTCTGGCAGATGATGGCCTGTTCTATAAACTTCGCTTCTCCTTCTTTCATGGAGATCGAGTTTACGATACATTTTCCCTGGACACATTTCAGTCCGGCTTCAATGATCTCAAACTTGGAGCTGTCGATCATCACCGGGATCTTCGCGATATCCGGTTCACTCTGTAACAGGTTCAGGAATGTGGTCATGGCCAGTACTCCATCAAGCAGGGCATCATCCATATTCACGTCGAGAACCTGGGCGCCGTTTTCCACCTGCTGGCGGGCCACGCTCAGGGCTTCTTCGTATTTATTCTCCCGGATAAGGCGGGCAAATGTTTTGGAACCGGTTACGTTGGTGCGTTCTCCTACGTTTACAAAATTGGTCTCGGGACGTACAACAAGTGGTTCGAGCCCTGCCAGTCGCAGATAGGGTCTGATAACAGTGGTAGCTTGCATCTATGAGTTCTTTTTTACAAATAACTTTTTGAGCATAGTAAAGTTATTTACAACGAGTATAAGGATGGAGAGCAGTATGAGGTATTGTGGTGTCGTCATGCCAGGGCAGTTTCAACCACGGGCAGTACCCGGGGCTGGATTGTTTTTACGTGTTCCGCTATATGTTTGATATGTTCCGGCGTGGTGCCGCAGCAGCCGCCCACGATATTGACAAATCCTTCTTTGGCCCACTCTTCGAGGTAATGGCCTGTATCTTCCGGGTGTTCATCGTATTCGCCCATGGCATTGGGTAACCCGGCATTCGGATAAGCGGATACATAGCAGCCGGCAATCTGGGAAAGTTCTTCGATATGCGGCCGCATTTCCTTTGCACCCAGGGCACAGTTCAGTCCCACACTCAGGGGCCTTGCGTGCATAATTGAGGTATAAAAAGCCTCCAGGGTTTGTCCGCTCAGTGTACGTCCGGAGGCATCCGTGATCGTACCGCTGATCATGATGGGTAATTGTTTCTTATCCGGATGTTCCCTGAAATATTTCTTGATCGCGTAAATAGCGCCTTTGGCATTGAGGGTGTCGAAGATGGTTTCCACCAGCAGGAGATCCACCCCGCCATCCACCAGGCCTTTTACCTGTTCGTAATAAGCATTGACCACTTCATCAAAGGTAACAGCCCGGAAACCGGGATTATTTACATCGGGAGAAAGGGAGAGTGTTTTATTCAATGGTCCGATCGCACCGGCCACCCATTTTTCACCGGGTGCTGTTTCGGGATGAGCGGCATAATATTCCTCAATGGCTTTGCGGGCACATTGGGCGGCGGCCACATTCAGTTCATAGGCCAGTGACTGCATATCATAATCGGCCATGGCGATCACGGTACTGCTGAAGGTATTGGTCTCTACAATATCTGCCCCTGCTTCAAGGTATTGCTTATGTATGCCTATGATAATATCCGGCCGGGTGATATTGAGCAGGTCATTGTTTCCTTTTACATCCGAGGGCCAGTCTTTAAACCGTTCGCCGCGGTAATCGGCTTCGGTCAGTTTATGCCGCTGGATCATGGTACCCATGGCGCCATCAATTACTAATATGCGTTCTTTCAAACAATCCTGGATTGTTTTCATGCGTAACTGCTTTATGAACTATAAACGTTGGGAAACTATGAAGGAGTTCCGTACCGTTTATTAGTTCTGTTTTCCCCCGGGATCCGGGGGCTACAGGCCGAACAATAAACAAATCCGCCTGAATGTGCGTCAAAATTACATTTTATACCCTTAATAAACAAGTAGGGTATCAGCGCCGTCAGATTCAGGTAAAAAACCACCTGAATGTATCAGTATCAAGAGATTAGTGATTTACATATTTTTCGACCGGTAACCGGTTCTGCAGGCTCCGGGCCAGGGTCATTTCGTCCGCATATTCCAGTTCACCGCCAAAGGCAATACCCCTTGCAATCGTGGTGATACGGACCGGGGCACCCTGCAATTTTTTCTGGATATAATAGATAGTGGTATCGCCCTGTATATTGGGATTGAGGGCAAATATGATTTCTTCTGTTTTTTCTTTTTTTACCCGGCTAACCAGGGGTTCAATATTCAGCTGATCAGGTCCCACCCCATCCAGGGGGGAGATGATGCCGCCCAGGATATGGTAAATGCCATTGTATTGCTGGGTGCTTTCAATGGCAATCACATCCCGGATACTTTCCACCACACAGATGATCTCCTGCTTGCGCATGGAGTTCGCGCAAATGGAACAGATATCACCATCGGCCACATTGAAACAGCGCTGGCAGAATTTTATTTCAGAACGCATACGGGCCATTGTTTCACTGAAATGACCCACTTCCTTCGGATCCTGTTTCAGCAGGTGTAAAACCAGGCGCAGGGCTGTCTTCTTACCAATACCCGGGAGTTTGGCAAATTCATTGACTGCATTTTCCAATAAGGAAGAAGAGAATTGCATGGGACAAAGATAGTCCGGCGGGATGATAGTTGCATATTCGCCCTTCGACAGGCTCAGGGTGACAGTCGGCTTCCTTGTCATGCTGAGCCTGCCGAAGCAGGCTACTGGACGTCTATATCATACTCATTGGTCCAGTTGGATTTTACCGTAATCTTCCGGCCGATGAGGATTACTTTTTCAGGCTGGCGATGGGTACCGAAGAACTGTCCCGGATCCCAGCTGCCATTCTTATTTTCATCGTATAAAATCCGGATTTCGTATTCTCCGGGATTAAACAAGGGCAGGTTCAAATCCGCACTGGTCAGCGGGAATGATTTGAACAGGTTCTGGTTCAGGATCACCTGCAACACCGGATTCTTTTCCATGTCCAGTTTCCGGAACCGCAGCTTCAATACACCATAATCCGCTTTTTTCTTCGTCACAAAACTGAGGGTATCTGATTTAAGCAGTTTACGGCCGGCGCTGTCTTCTGCAAATTCCTTATCCAGGACCAGGTTATACAACGTGTTTTCTTTCCAGGCGGTACGCAGGGTTATCATCCTGGATAAACTGTCTTTTTCGTAGGTCAGGGTCGTTACCGGCTGGAAGCTGCTGTCGGTAAATAACAGAAGCCCGGTACTGTCAAATTTTTTGAGGGTGGTTTCAAAATTCAGGGAGAAATCACCGAGCAGGTCCTGCTGGTTGTTATTCAGGTTGGACTGGAACTTTAAGCGTTTATCCGCCCCGGTTGCGGGTTTGGTTCTCCCCCCCGGAGTTAAATCCTCCGTTGTCTGTGTGGCAGGGGCTTTTTTTGAAAAAGCATAAAGGGTCAGTGGTTCATTTTTCCCATTAAGTTCCACCGGCTGATCGGCAAAGGCAAAAGCCTGCTTATCGCTCATATAACGGCGGGAGCCCCCTTCATCTTTCAGGGCATATACATAATAGGTCTTTGCCGGCAGGTTTTTAAAATGGAATCTTCCCTTACCATCCAGTTTCGCGATATACTTCGGTTTTTCCTTTATGACAGCCGAATCATCTTTACTGGTATGCAATAAAACGATCATTGTACTGTCTGTTTTGGCGGTTTCTGCCATGATCACCGAACCCTGCAGTTCGAGTGAATCGATATAAGGGCCGGTGGAAAAAGTATAGGTAAAGTTTTTTACAATATTTCCTTCCGTGATATCCTTGACTGCTTTCCCGAAATCAAGGGTGTAAGTGGTGTTGGGCTCCAGGGTGTCTTTCAATTTAACGGTGACCTCCCGGAGTTTAAAATCCACCACCGGGTTTACTTTGGCCATGGGGGATACCAGCAGGTTTTCCTGGATATTCTGTACGTCCACGAATTCGTCAAAAGTGAAAACGATTTTATTGCCTTTGAAATTAACGGCTGAGTCACCGGGATTGGATTTCAATAATACCGGCGGAATACTATCCCTGGGGCCACCCTGCGGGGGTACAATATTCGCACAACCAGGGCCATTGATCACGGTGGCAAAAAGGAAGGCCAGGGCAGAAAAAGCAGAAAGTATAAATCTTTTGCGCATGCAGTTGCAAACTTACAGTCTTTGAGCCAGAGAAT
>CAZFLL010000049.1:0-7065 GCA_964519865.1 uncultured Chitinophaga sp.
GGTTTACCGGTGGCCGGGTCGATATCATTATCGAAGTACTGTTGCTTTTTCTTGCTGTATTCCTGGTGCTGTTTCAGGTCAAAATCGGTTCGGCTGTGAATACCTTCCAGTTCCTTGAAGCCCATCGGGAATTCAAATTCGATATCACAGGCGGCATCGGCGTAGTGGGCCAGCTTCACGTGATCATGGAAACGGTATTTTTCAGCCGGGATACCCAGGCTCTTATGCCATTCCAGGCGGGTAGTCTTCCATTTTTCGTACCAATCTTTCTGTGTGCCGTGGCGGATAAAGAACTGCATTTCCATTTGTTCAAATTCCCGCATCCTGAAAATGAACTGACGGGCCACGATTTCATTCCGGAAAGCTTTACCGATCTGGGCAATACCAAAAGGTATTTTCATCCGGCCTGTTTTCTGCACATTCAGGAAGTTCACAAAAATACCCTGGGCTGTTTCCGGGCGGAGGTATACTTTATTATCCTCGTCTTCACTGGATACAGTGGAACCGAATTCAGTGGAAAACATCAGGTTGAACTGGCGGATATCCGTCCAGTTACAGGTGCCGCTGATGGCACAGGATATCTTATTATCTTCTATCAGTTTTTTCAGCCCGGCAAAATCATCTTTAGCCAGCAATTGCTCCATGGCTACAATCAATTCATCTGCTTTGTTTTCCTGACTCGCGGCTCGTAACTCGTCACTAAATGCTTCAATCAGATGATCCACACGATAGCGCTTCTTACTGTCTTTGTTGTCGATCATCGGGTCATTGAAATTATCCACGTGACCAGACGCTTTCCAGGTCGTCGGGTGCATAAAGATCGCCGCATCAATACCTACGATATTGTCCTGCAGCTGGGTCATGCTCTTCCACCAGTAGTCCTTAATGTTTTTCTTCAGCTCGCTGCCCATCTGGCCGTAATCGTATACCGCCTGAAGGCCATCATAGATCTCACTGCTGGGGAAAATAAAGCCGTATTCCTTACAATGCGAGATAATCGCCTGGAACTTATTTGTTTCGTTTGCCATAGGCGGCAAAAATAAGCCCAAAAAATGACTTCCGGTTTTCTTTACCTTTGCAGGAATTAAATCAACCTGTCATGAAAAAATCTGCTTTCCTGATGGCCGCCCCGGCCCTGCTCCTGGCCGCTCTGGCCTTCAATAATTTTTCCGCTGCCAAAAAGAACAGCAGCAGTCCAAAAGCGGTTTGTACCCAGCTTACTCATGACTGCGCCAGCGCTCCCGACACCCTGCGCAAAGATCCCATCTGCGGTATGATGGCCGATGATACTAAAAAAGACACCGTGCATTATAAGAATAAAGTGTACGCTTTCTGTTCCAAACATTGCAAAGAGGAATTTGTAAAAAATCCTGAAGCAAACCTTCCCAGGCCGAAATCTAACTAAGTCTGTAACTCAACTGATTTCCCCATGATCCCAGCAGAAAAAATCCGGGACCTGCACCGCTTACTCAAAAAAGGCGAACCAGAAGGTGAGATCAGGGAAAATCTGAAAAGAGAAGGCTATTCAGAGGATGAAATAAAAGAAGTTTTCAAGCCACATCAGTATGACATGCGGAGCTGGTATCTTCTATTTGGGGTACTTGTAACATTGTTCGGATTATACCTGCTGGTTAACAAGGGAGGATTTCTTGTATTGATCCTTGGAGCCCTTCTTTTCCTGGCTTATGCCAATGAAATGAAGCGGTTAGGCAAAAAACAGTAAGTTTATTGCAGTTTTTCATTTTTCCGGTGCCGGTCCGCATCCCGTTCAGATTTTTTCTCAAAATTCTTCTCCAGGGCTTCCGTCAGATTCACCCCGGTCTGGTTGGCCAGGCAGATCACTACCCATAGCACATCTGCCATTTCATCGCCAAGCTCCCGGTTTTTATCCGATTCTTTAAAACTCTGGTCACCATATTAACGGGCCATCAGTCGGGCGAGCTCCCCCACTTCCTCGGTCAGGATGGCCATATTAGTGAGTTCACTGAAGTAGCGGACACCTACGGTCTTGATCCAGGTATCCACCTGTTGCTGGGCTTCTTGAAGGGTCATAACAAAATATTTGCAGGAATACTGCAATATAGCACGATTCTTGCCGTTTAACTCTTCCCACCGGATTTCCGGTGGCCCTATCCGCAACCCCCGCTGCCCCGGCAACGGGCTCCCCGCTGAAAACGACAAACCAATTCCTTTAAAAGATTAATGTATCCATCCCATGAGGAGGTCCTTACACAGGCTTATGGCCATTGTATCCCTGTCGCTGATCATCAGCGCGGCTGTTGCACAGCCGGCTACCAATTCTTCTGATGTTCCCATTAAAAAAGAAAGCAAGCCTTTCAAAATCCTGACCGACGGCAAACGGGTTACGGTAAAAAGCTCAAGAGACATCAAAACGATCATGGTATGGACCGCTACCGGTCACCGCATAGTCGAACAAACCCAGGTGAATGCTTCCAGTTATACCTTCAATGTCTCCGGATCCCGGGAACGGATTTTCTTTGTCATGGTGCAGTATGAAGGGCAAAAGCCGGTTACAGAGAAGTTTGGGGTGCAGTGATCCGAGAATAGATAATAGTAAATAGAAAATAGTAAGTAGAAAGGAGGGCTGATAACGGGTCGGGTATTAAAGATATCAGAAAATAGAATAATAAACTCCTTGGCAGGGGCTGTTGACTACTAACTACTAACTTCCGACTACTAACTACAAATTACTCCTTCGCCTTTGTATCCACCCATATCGTCACCGGTCCATCATTCACCAGTTCCACTTTCATATCTGCCCCGAAAATACCGGTTCCAATGGGCTTTCCAAGTTCGGTGGTCAACTGTGCAATCATTTTCTCGTACAATGGAATGGCCACATCCGGTTTGCTGGCTTTAATATAAGAAGGACGGTTACCTTTCTTTGTGGCGGCATGCAGGGTAAACTGACTGACCAGTATAATGTCCCCGTTTTTATCCTTTACTGATTCATTCATCACCCCGGCCGCATCATCAAAAATGCGCAGGTTCACGATCTTACTGCTGAGCCATTGTATATCTTCCTCCCCATCCGCATCTTCAATCCCAAGCAATACGAGCAGCCCCCATCCGATCTGTGCATTGAACTGCCCATTGATGGTGACACTGGCTTTGGATACTCTTTGTATAACAGCACGCATCTTTTTATATTTTAAAACGAAAATATGAACATTGAGAATTATGAATTGAATATTGAACATTTTATTCCTGGCGGTTACTGCCATCTGCGGACTATTGACTACAATTGGCATATTCGTATTTATATATAATTTTACGAAATGCTTCATACCCTCCTTCCCGAGATTCATTTTCAAACCACCCGCTCCGGCGGCAAAGGCGGGCAGAACGTCAATAAAGTGGAAACTGCAGTGATCGCTTCCTTTCATATTGAATCTTCAGCCCTGCTTTCCGGGGAACAAAAACAGTTATTACTGGAAAAATTATCCAACCGGATCAACAGTGAAGGTTACCTGCAGGTCAAAGCACAAACCCACCGCACCCAGCTCGCCAATAAAGAAGAGGCCGTAAAAAAAATTCAGGAGCTCGTACAACAGGCCCTGGTGAAAAAGAAAGCCCGTATTGCCACTAAAGTCGGGAAAGCAGCAAAGGAGAGAAGACTGGAGTCTAAAAAAAGGAAAGCCGATATCAAGACCGGCCGGCAAAAGTTCAGACCCGGGGATTTTTAAGCTGAACCGAAACCTTTATCTTACTGTTTTATTCCTGCAGTGCACCGGAAACTATTAACCATATCATCCCTTTTTTTACTGGTGGCAGGTCTGTCTGCCCTGCCGGTCTCCTGTAAAAAGGAACAAAGCACCCGCGGACTGGATAAGCTGGAACAGGAAATTCCTGAAGGATTCCCCGAACCTGCCTATCGTTTTACGGATAATCCATTGAGCACTGAAGGTTTTGAACTGGGACGCCGCCTGTTTTATGATCCGCAACTTTCAGCCGACGGACTCACCCCCTGCTCTTCCTGTCATCAGCAGAGCGGAGGCTTTGGTACTTTTGAACATGACCGTAGTCACGGAGTTTTCGGGACCCATACCCTGCGCAATGCCCCGGTTCTGTTTAACCTGGCCTGGAACAGCTCCTTTCACTGGGATGGAGAATTCAAAACGCTGGCAGATGAAACTACTCATCCGTTGACCGGCGCCCATGAAATGGGACAAACCTATCAACGGATCATCGATTACCTGGAAGCAGATCCTGGTTACCGGGATGAATTCAAAAAAGTATTCCGGTACCCCTTTATCAGGCCTGAATTTATCCATAAAGCCCTTGCCCAGTTTACCGGTTCCATTATTTCGGCCAATTCCAGGTATGATCAATATAAAAAAGGATCGATCACCTTTACAGCTCAGGAAGAAAGCGGTTACCAGTTGTACAAAACCAATTGTGCCGGATGCCACCCGGAACCATTGTTCACCGATCAGAGTTATCGGAATACAGGGCTACCCGTCGATCCTTTTCTGAACGATTATGGCCGGATGCTGGTTACCGGGAAAGGGGAAGATTCATTGAAGTTTAAAGTACCCACCCTGCGGAACACCTATATTTCCTCGAATTATATGCACGACGGACGATTCAATACCTTACAGCAATGCCTGAATCATTACCGGACAAATGTACAGGTCAGTCCTACACTGGATCCGGCCCTGGTCAATGGAATTACGCTGACCAATAGCCAGGCTACTGACCTGGCGCTCTTTCTCCGTGCCTTAACAGATTCAAGCCTGCTGAGCAATCCCCGTTATAAAAAACCAGATTAGGTTTTGCTGATCACCCGGCGGCCTTTCAGGGCATCCAGGGCCTGCTTCTTGGCATCAATTTCTTTTTCGGTATTGCGCTGGTCTTCCTGGTTGTTTTTGAGTTTCTTTTCCAGGTCTGACTGGTCATCTTTTAACCCCCGGAGTTTCTTTTCGGCCTTGTTTACGGCATCTTCCTGGGCAATAATCTCCAGTTCCAGGTTTTCTGCCTCCACATCGGGTTGCAGGCTGTTCAGGAAGGCTTTCACCCTGTCCACCTGGTAGGCATCAAATGCGGTTTTCATATTGTTGCCTTCCTTCATTATAATAAGATAGACCAGGGAAGCCTCGGATTTCCTGCCCTTGGATTCCACTTTAATGATATAATCCATTTTATCAGAACTGATCTCCGTAATAAACGCGTCTTTAAAATTGCGGTAGCCTTTGTCCTTATTGAATAAGCCCTTTTCTTCTTTGGATTTATACCCCAGGCGGCCCATTTTTTTGATCACCGCATTTTCCACTGCTTCCGGGGGATAAGCATATTCGATCAGGAATGCCTGTTGCTTCTTTTTATCGTATTCTGCCGTGCCTTCATAAGCCTGGGCGGATAAATACAGGTTCAGACCTGAAATCATCAAAAAGGATAAAAGTATACGTTTCATAACCGTTGAATTTACCGATAAAGATACGGCAGGAGGCCAAAGCGTTGCAATACGGTTAAATAAAAAATCAGCCTGGCACGGAATTCGTTTTTTGACCCGCTAAGAACTACTTTTGCCCGGGTTGGCCCCACCGGGCTGACCCCTTAAAATTTCCAACCATTGAGTGGTATAAAAAAACTGGCCGGACAAACCCTTTGGTATGGTGTACCCACCATCGCCAGCCGTTTTTTAGGGTACCTGATGAACCTGACCCTGCCCCTGATTTTTGCCCAACCCTCCAAAACGGCTGACCTCACCCAGGTATATGCGATTATCCCTTTTCTGAATGTACTCTTTACGTATGGACTGGAAACGGCCTATTTCCGCTTTTCGCAGGACCAGGATCAGAAAAAATTATACAATACCTTATCAGTATCCCTGTTTGGATCCACGATCCTGTTCACCGCCGCCCTTTTTCTTTTTAAGGATACCATTGCCTCCTGGGCCAGCCTGGACAAGCACCCGGAATATATCAACTGGATGGCCGGCATCATTTTTTTTGACACGATAAGTACGCTTGCTTTTGCCCGTCTCCGGCAGGAAAACAGGCCCCGGCGCTATGCTTTTGCCCGAATGGCCAGTGTGGTCATGAATATCCTCGTGGTCGTGCTGTTCCTGGGTATCGTACCCCGGATGGCGGCCAGCAACCCGGATAGTTTCTGGTCTGTCCTGCACAGCGACAAAGACACCGGCATTGTTTATTACCTGATCGGCAATTTCTGCGGCAGTGTACTCACTTTCCTCATCCTGCAAAAAGAACTGAGACAGGTTCATTTTCATTTTGATGCCGCTCTCTGGAAAAAGATCATGCAGTATTCCTATCCGCTGGTAATTGTGGGAATGGGGGGTATTGTCAATGACATGCTGAGCCGGCTGATCTACCAGCACGTAGTGGACCTGCCTGAAGTACAGGCCAAACATGAATTAGGCGTATTTGCCAATATCATCCGGCTATCTATATTGATCACGATCGCCATTCAGGCCTTCCGGATGGCTGCTGAACCCTTCTTCTTTAACCGGAGCAAGGAAGACAATGCGCAAAAGACCTATGCCCGCGTGATGAAATTCTTTGTACTGGTCTGCTGTTTCCTGTTCCTCGGTATCAGCCTGTATATTGATATTGTAAAATGGTTTTTCCTCGCTATTAACCGGGAGGAATGGACAGAAGGGCTGTATGTGGTGCCCTTATTTGCCATGGCCAATATTTTCCTGGGGATTTATTATAACCTCAGCATATGGTATAAGCTCACCAATAAAAATATGATGGGGGCGGCCATCACCCTGGCCGGGGCGGCAATTACCATCGGACTGAATATCCTGCTGATCCCGAAACTGCATTATCTCGGGGCTGCCATTTCCACGTTCTGCTGCTATACATTCATGATGATCATCAGTTATACCCAGGGACAAAAACATTACCCTGTCCCTTATGCGAAAAAGAAACTGCTGGCCTACCTGGCCCTGGTCGTCCTCCTGGTACTGGCCCACCGCGGCTTTGTCTACTTCGTTGAAAACCGATGGGCCAATCTTGCCACCGCCACAATTCTCCTTGGATTTTTTACCTGGTTTGTAGGAAAAATAGAACGGAAGGA
>CAZFLL010000049.1:7165-28268 GCA_964519865.1 uncultured Chitinophaga sp.
ACCGGACCATGACCGGAGTAGACCTTGGTTTCATCAGGAAGAGTGAACAATTGCGTTCGGATGCTTTCGAGTAATGTCTCCGTATTACCTCCCGGCAGGTCGGTGCGGCCCACACTACGGTTAAAGAGGACATCCCCGCTGATGACAAACCCATTTTCAGCGCTGTAAAAAGTAATACTCCCCGGTGAATGGCCTGGGGTGAAGCGGATTTCGAGTGCATCCTCCCCGATTTTAATAAAATTTCCTTCTTTCAAATAAACCAGGGGGCCATTATAGTTGTCAAAGGGCAACTGCCAGCGTTCACCCGACAGGGGGGCAAAGTCCAGGACCGGCTTCTCCTTTTCATGGATATGCAGGTCCAGTCCCCAGGTATCGTGCACGTATTTATTGCCGAAAACATGGTCCAGGTGACAGTGTGTATTCAGCAGTAAAACCGGCGTCAGTCCCGCTTTTTCGATGCCCGTTTTTAATTCGTCCCTTTCCGCCGGAAAATAACAGCCCGGGTCTATAATGCAGCACTGTTTTTGCTCGTTATAGAGCACATATGTGTTCTCCTGGACGGGACTAAAGGTGAAAGACTTAACAACTAACATGGATGGTTTTTTCGTACTTTTAAAGGTATTCCCGGAAACCGGGCTATAGCCGGACCTGGTACGGGGCCAAAAGTACAAAATAGCTACTTTTGAAAAGGACCTTGAAATTCAGTTGACGGGTCGCCTGAATGGTATTTCTGTCCGGATTGAAAACAGAAAAACCAACAGGCTGCCAAACAGGAGAATTAAACGATTTAAGATTTCTGAACAGTAAGTAATAGTCTATGAAGAAAGTAGTAAGCCTTATTGCCTGCCTCACCACTCTTTTTGTACTGGAAACAACCGCACAGGTCAACACGGTGGAATTCGGAAAGAACCGTGTGCAATACCAGAAATTCAAGTGGAAATATTACCAGACAGAAAATTTCAACAGTTATTTCAGCCAGGACGGACTCGGCCTGGGCAAATATGTGGCTCAGGTAGCCGAAGCGGAACTGCCCTCCATCGAGGAATTTGTGGAGTATGGCCTGCAGCGCCGGATCAATATCGTGATCTATAATAACTACGATGAAATGCAGCAGTCCAATATCGGGATTGGTATTGACTGGCAGAATACCGGCGGGGTGACCAAACTGGTCAACAATAAAATGATCGTGTACTATGATGGCAATCACGATAACCTGCGCAAACAGATCCGGGAAGGAATTGCCCGCAACCTGGTGGAGAACCTGCTCTTTGGGGATGACCTGGGCGAGTTTGCCGCTAACCAGGCCTTACTGGATCTTCCCAAATGGCTGACCGACGGGTACATTGCCTATGCCGCTGAAAACTGGAATACCACACTCGATGATGACCTGCGGGGGGTGATGCTGGCCGGCAGTTACCGTAATTTCTATCAATTCGCATTTGAAAAGCCAATGTTAGCCGGGCACTCCTTCTGGAAATATATTGCCGACAAATACGGTAAAAATAAGACCACCTATTTCCTCTACCTGGCGCGTATCTACCGTAACCTGAATAATGCTTCGTATAAGATCGCCAAGAAAAAATTTAAAACCATCCTGCGCGATTTCATGACCGATGTGCAGAACCAGTATTTCAAGGATATCCGCGGCCGCCGCAATTCACCCAAGGGACAACTCTCCGTCAGTGAGTATGTGGGCAAAAAGGATTTTATCCATTTTAACGCCAACCCTGTTCCCCGGAGTTTTACCTATGCGGTGGTGGAATTCAACCAGGGCCGCTACCAGGTGGTACTGATGGAAAATTTTGTTAACAAGAAAATATTGCTGAAACAGGGTGTGCGTACCCGTGAGGACGTCAAACACCCCAACTATCCCCTGCTGGCCTGGGATGGCAAGGGCACCCGACTGGCCGTATTGTATAATGAAGACGGGAAGACCAAATTCTTTGTCTATGACCTTGTCAACCGGGTGAAACTCTGGAAACAGACCCTCGATAAATTTGACCAGGTACAGGACATGAAATATATGCTGGATAACAATACGCTGGTGCTGAGTGCCGTGCGTAGCGGCCAGTCTGATATTTATGTATATAAGATCGACAAACAAAGTTTTGAACAGATCACCAATGATGTTTATGATGATCTTGATCCTTCTTTTGTCGCTTTTCCCAATAAGACTGGTATCCTCTATGCCTCCAACCGTCCCAGTGCAGAAGCAGGCAGCAGTGATGATTCGCTGCCGGCCAGGCATTTCAATGTATACCTGGTGGACAACTGGAACAAATCGGATGTAAAACAGATTTCCAAACTGACCGACCTGCGCCTGGGCAATGCCCGTTTCCCATCACAATACAACACTTCACACTTTACTTTTATCAGCGATGAAAATGGTATTGCCAACCGGTATGCCGGCTTCTTCAAAACCGAAAGAGCCGGGCTGGACACCCTGGTGTTTATCGGGGATGAAATGCTCCGCAATCCGGCTCAGAAGGATGTGGACAGCCTGCTGGCTGAATGGAATAAAACGGATATCGACTCAGTAGGTTTTGTATCGGTCACTAACGACTCCTCTTATGTTTTTCCCCTTACCAATTACCAGAGCAATACACTGGAGACCCGTACAGCCGGTGACAACCAGCAGGTATCGGAAGTGGTGAAACTGGGCGATGTAAAACTGCTTTATCGTTTGAAAGTGGATGAAAACACCCTGCGTCGGCGGAATATTAATGCCCGTCCGACCGAGTATATGCGGAAAGTTATTGAGGAAGAAAAGAAAGCCATCCGGAAAGAAGCAGCGGTTACCGCCAAAACTGATACCCTGAATAAGAAACAACAGGACTTTTTCAACACCGGCTTTGAAGAAGAAAAGACCGACAGTACTAAAAAACTGGGGGATGTGGTAAAAGCCGATGAGATTATTAAGGAATCAGTATTGAAGAAAGCAAAAGTGTTTGAATACCGTCCGCCGAAATTCTTTAATGATTACCTGGTGAGCGGGTTCAATAATAATGTACTGGTAACCCGATACCAGCCTTACCAGGGTGGCAGCGGACCGATACAGCTCAGCAATAATGATCCGCTGAATGGAATTGTACGCCTGGGTACTTCTGATTTATTTGAAGACTGGAAAATTGCCGGCGGCTTCCGGATCAGTACGGATCTCAGCAACAATGAATACATTTTCACTTCGCAATACCTGAAGAAAAGACTGGATTATGGGGTAACCTATTACCGGAATACCGCCATGTACGGCAGCACGGTCGGCGATGTAAAACTGTTCTCCAACCTGTACCAGGGAACTGTCTCCTATCCGTTCAATAAGGTCAGGAGCCTCCGGTTCAACCTGGGTTATCGCAGTGACAAGTATGTATTTAAAGGAAATAAAGAAGTACCCCAGACCCTGGATATACCGGATATCAAACAAACTTATGCACTGGCACATATCGAATTTGTGCACGATGATGCGGTGAGCCCGGTATTGAATATATGGAATGGCCTGCGCTGGAAAGTTTACCTGGATTATAATTTCCAGCTCAAGAAAAGCAATGGTACCGGTTCCGGCGAGAATCCTTATATCATGAATTTTGGATTTGATGCCCGCCACTACCTGCCGATTTACCGGAATGTAAGCTGGGCGGTAAGGGCAGCGGCTGATTTCTCCTGGGGTTCCCAGAAGATCATTTATTTCCTCGGCGGTGTTGATAACTGGCTGATGTTTGGCCAGAATCTGAAAGATGGCAAATACAGGTACTTTGACCCCAGTAATGCACCTGACCCTGATGTGGATTATGCCTACCAGTCACTGGCGGTGAACCTGCGTGGTTTTAAACAGAATGTGGCCAATGGCAACAATGCCTTTGTGATCAACAGTGAAATCCGGGTACCGGTATTTACCACCTTCTTTAATAAACCGATCAATAACGCTTTCCTCCGCAATTTCCAGATCGTACAGTTTGCCGACCTGGGTACAGCCTGGAACGGGGCTTATGATAAATGGGAACGTCCTTCAGTATCTTATACCGGTGCCCCGCTCAGTGTAAAAGTAAAAGCCGGGGGTATTGGTCCTTTTGCCGGGGGATATGGGTTTGGTGCCCGCAGTACCTTGTTGGGTTATTTCCTCCGCTTTGATGCAGCCTGGCAGATGAATGGTTTATTCAAAGGAAAGCCCCAGTATTATTTCGCAATGGGTCTTGATTTCTAAATTTTAATGTATTGAAAATAAAAGGGGCTGCCTGTAATCCGGGCAGCCTTTTTCATTTGGAGTTTACTGAATTATTTCCCGAAAAGAATAAAAGACACTCCAACAGATTTTAAAATCATTTTAGAATAGTATTGTCTTTTATGGCTTTGCGGGCAATAAAAAATGAACGTGTCTTTTAAGGCATTCTACGCCCGGAATGATTCTCCCATTTTTTTTAACGATAAATACAACAGGGTCATGAACAAAGCATAAGTACAGGTCATCCCCCAGGCCAACCAGTTGTCCACCGGGTTTATGACCAGGTCCCCGATTTCTTTCAACAGGTTGAAAGGATCAGTTACCACATCCCAGCTGTTGAACCGGAGGAAGCGGCCGATATAGATACCCAGGGCATTCAGCCACATTACGGCAAATACCATGAGCAACGAATAGACAGGGCCCCGGTTAAGGTTGATGATCAGTTCCACCCTTCGCAGGGAAATGATCCCGCAAAGAATACCATTCCAGGCAAAAGAGAAGATCAGCAGCAGGTCAAACCACCGGGGAGCCGAGTGGACATGGACCAGGTGAAACAGATCGGTAATGATGTAAAAGGCGTTGGGTATAAACAACAGCCAGGTGGAAAGCAATAAGAAACGTTTCAGCTTGTTTTCAATCAGGTCAGGGTTGGCCGACATCCAGCGGGTGATCCAGTAAGGAATAAAGGCCAAAAAAAGATTCCATGGAAGAAAAATGTACTGGATGGACTGGGTTACGATCATCCGGGTGGCCAGCAATCCGCAACTGAACAGTGCGGATGCCAGCAACCACTGGTGAAGGGTTAACGGTGCTCTGCGACCAGTTTTCATTGGTGTTATTATTTTATCCATATATTATTTTGGGCAGCAGTACAATACTGCCGGTTATCAGGGCAACAATGGCAGCCATCAACACAGCTGCAGCCGCCAGGTCCTTGATATATTTTACTTCCGGATGCTTCTCCGGAGATATCATGTCCATGATATGTTCAATCGCTGTATTGATCAGTTCAGTGATCCACACCCCTCCGGTCACGATCACCAGGGCCATCAGCTCCACCCCCCTGATCCGGAAGAAAAAGACCAGGATTACAACCGTAACCGTGGCCAGCAGGTGCAGTATCGCATTATGTTCTTCAAAAAAGAACCGCATCATACCACTCCATGCATAGCGGAAACTTCTGACCCGGGCCCTAAATGAGAATGAACCGCTTGTCTTCATACTAAATTTTTTATTTTGACCAAATGACTTCTATCTACCGACTGGTTTCTTTTGCATTTATCTCTCAGGAGGGGCTGTTGGCTCCCGACTCCCGACTACTAACTACTGACTGGTTTACTTCACCCCCTAACCCCCTCTCCTTCAGGAGAGGGGGCCGGAGATCCCTTACAACAAGTATCACACGTTGTCTTAGATAATCTTACTCAGGAGAGGCTGTTGGCTGTTGACTCCCGACTACTAACTCCCGACTACTAACTAGTTTTACCATTCTAATTTCCTCGAGAAATACATAATCACTCCCAGTGCCACAAACAACCCGATACTGCCCATCAGCAGGGCGTAATCCTGTAATTGAATAATGCTGAAGATGTAGGCATAAACCACCGTAAGTACCATACTGATAAATATGGCCAGCCTGGAAGAGCGGAGGATGCTGCCCACGTACCAGCCGATCAGCCCGATTGTAGATACACCCGCAATACCATACGCC
Source organism: uncultured Chitinophaga sp. (assembly GCA_964519865.1). Lineage (GTDB taxonomy): Bacteria > Bacteroidota > Bacteroidia > Chitinophagales > Chitinophagaceae > JJ008. The sequence continues at coordinate 13,093 of CAZFLL010000049.1, forward strand.
AGGTTGAAACCGGTATATTCAGAAATGGATAAGAGTAAGGTATAAAAGAGCACCAGGGCCAGTCCGGCCAGTCCATACTGTACCAGGTGTAACGGCCTTTTGTAGATTGTTTCCACGAGGAAAAAAGCAGCGAAAGTGAGCATAATACAAAGCAGGGCATATTTAACGGAACGCTCCGTTTTATCATAGGTATCCACCGGGATCAGCAGGTCGGCCCCGATCGTTGTATTGCCCAGGTTATAAAATGTGTTCTTCCACACGGATGGTATGGTACGGTTCAGGTATTTCCAGCTGGCGCTAAAACCACTGTCCTTTACATCCCGTGTATCAGGGAGTTTAATTCCGGTAAAAGCCGGATCAGGCCAGTTGGAATTCATCTGGATTTTATTCTCCCTGGCTGCAGTGGTGAACAATAATTGCCCGGAACCGTTCAATGAAAACTGCATGGTGAATAATACCGGTTTCTCCGCCAGTTCAGCACTCAGCGGGACACCTGCAATAAAGGCTTCTTCCAGCGGTGTTTGTCCGGCGGATTGCTGGGCAAACACATAACTGCTGTCATTCCATTTCACCTGCAGGTCTTCATTGATTCCACGGGCGGCATCGCCCACTTTGAATAACAGTTTGGCTTCGCTCCATTCAATCTGATCCTGTGGTATATCCAGCTTCTGCCAGGGTATACCGGCAAAACTTCCACTGAGCCGGATATCGCTTTTATATACAGCCACTTCATAGATCCCCCTTTTACGTTTATCCGGTGTTACGGCCGAACTGATTTCCAGTTTGTCGGCCAGAAAATAAGCCACCTGCCGTTCCTGTGAAAAACTACCATTGGCATTGGCCACTGAAACGCGGTAAGGCAACATCAGGATCGGGCCGGTGACTGTTTGTTTACCCGCCCATTTACTGCTGATATCCGCAATGGCTTCTTTCTGCCTCCCCTCCCGTTCTTTCACGATACCCATGATAAAAAAGGTAGGCACCCAGAGAAAGAGAGCCATACCGAAAATCACGATGGATTTGATAAATAATTTTCCTTTATCCCATAAAGGAGTAGTGCTTTTGATTGTTTCGAAGGTTTCCATGATGATGGTTATTATTAAGTATTATAATTGATTTATGCAATAGCCGGGAATGGGGATGTTGTTTCTTTTACCCGCTGGCCTTTCATCGTCGACAAAATCGATTCCAGTAAGGGCAGCATCTGGTTGAGTCCCCTGGTCTTGATCATGAAATTCCAGACGGGCTCAAATTTTTTCCATCCACCCGCATAAGCAAAATGTTTTAATTTCTGACTGAAGTCTTCATGCTGCCAGCTGGCTTTAGCGATATTTGTCCAGGAATAAAAATCACGATAAGCGCGGTCGTAACCTTTTTTCAGTTCATCCGCAGTTAGTCCTGCTGTTTTATACACTACCTGTCGTGTGTCATACTGGTCCCAGTTACGGTGAAGGATACGACCCTGCCTTTCCATTGAATCAAATAAGCGGGTGCCGGGATATGGGGTGAGTATATGGAAAGTGGAGGTCGTAAGTCCCTGGCTGACTGCCCAGTCAACTGTACGACGGAACACATCCTTATCATCATCATCAAGGCCAAATACAAAACTGCCATTGATCATTATACCCAGTGAATGCAGGCGTCGAATCGCCAATTCATAATCTTTTCCAAGGTTCTGCTTTTTATTACTCTGCAACAGATTCTTATTGCTGAGTGTTTCAAAACCAATAAACACACTCCGTAATCCTGCCGCAGCTGCCTGCTCTATCAGGTTTCCGCGCAGAATAGCTTCGACAGTGGATGCTCCCTGGAAAAGACGGTTCATACCCTGCATTCCTTCAAAAAGCTGTTCGGCAAACTTCTGGTTGCCCAGTAAGTGATCATCCAGGAAATAAAGATGCCTTCCGGGTAAGCGCTCCATTTCAGACAATGCATCATCCACCCTTTGCGTATAGAATGACCGGCCGCCCTTGAAAAAAGCATCTTTATAACAGAAATCGCAATGATGAGGACAGCCTCGTGATACAACAATTGAATTGGGCACGAGATACAAAGAGCGTTTAATCAGGTCACGGCGTACCGGGGGAATTGCTTCAATGTTTCGTTGAATATTGATATAAACTTTACGGGGCGTTTTGTTCCTGAAATCAGCCAGGAATTGCGGAAAAGTATCCTCACCCGGACCAGTGAATATACTGTCTGCATGGCGCAGTGCTTCCTCGGGTAAGGATGTTACATGCAATCCGCCGAGGCAGACCCAGGCCCCTTTTTTCCTGTAATGGTCTGCCAGTGCGTAAGCCCGGAATGCATTCGTGATATACACCTGAATAATCACCAGGTCGGGTAAATCATCCGTAATTATTTCTTCCACATGTTCATCCTGCAGATCAATCTCATCGTCCGGTGAACAATAGGCGGCCAGTGTGGCTAACCCAAGTGGCGGAAACAAAGAATATTTAATGGGCCGCCAGTATGGACTTTTGGCTTCCATCAATGCGGGAAGAATCATTTTAATCTTCATCAGTACCGGTTTGTGGGGTTAATTCGAGCAGGTTGATTTTATGCAGAACTATACGAAGTGGTATCAGTCCGATAAGGCCGAACGAGCAATCCACCAACCTCCACCAGAGTGGTAGCCCTCGCAAATACCCGGCAATCTGGGCAAAAGGGATTACCAGTAAGCAGGCAATCATTCCGAATTCAATCACCCACTTATTTCGAACCGGGTCTTTCAACGGTCCAATAAATAGAATAGCGAGCATAAAATGGGCAAAAGCCAGCCAGTCATAGCCATATGCTAGAAATGGATAATTCCGGTTCTGGTGAATCACGGACCAGTACACTTTGTCCAGCCAGTCACCCACTATTGTGCCAGGCGGAATCAGGCGGGTGGCAAACTCCAATTCACTTTCAACCGGAATGGCGGTAGCCCCGCTGATAACCAGGCATACGATAAAGAAAAGGATCCAGCGTCTGACGATTAATCTGTTTTTCATTTTAAAAAGTACTTTGTATTTCAAAGTGTATAGACAAAAAAAATTACTTTACTCCTTTAATCATATTCTCCAACGCAGAAATATGCTCCGAAAAAGCCTTTTCCCCTTGTCTTGTGATGGAATAAGTGGTATTGGTCTTCCGCCCTATAAAGCCCTTATGTACTTTGATGAAACCATTCTCTTCCAGCGTTACCAGGTGCGTGGCCAGGTTACCATCTGTTACCTCCAGCAGTTGCTTCAGGTCATTGAAGCTGATTTCTTCATTGACCATGAGCACACTCATCACCCCAAGCCGGATGCGGTTGTCAAATATTTTATTTAAACCGGTAATCGGATTTTTCATGTTATTCCTTTCTGTACTCAGTTGTATCGTTCGTATTTATTCCACATGATCACTCCATATATTATATGCAGTACGCCAAACCCAATGGCCCAGAACCAGAGTCCATACCCGGTATAAAACATATTCAGTGTACCCAGTACAATCTCGCAATAGCCCAGGTAACGGATATCAGACAAGGTGTACTTGCTGGCATTCACCAGGGCCAGTCCGTAAAACATCAGGCTGGCGGGTGCTACAAAGATCCATACATCATAACGAAGCATACCCAGTATAAAAGCCCCGCCCGCCATCAGGGGCACCAGCATATTCCAGGCCAGGCGACGGGAAGTATGATCCCACACAGGCACCCCGGCCTTTTTGGCCTTACGCCAGGTAAGATAATAAGAAGAAACAAAAGCGAGCAGGAATACTACCCCGGCCAGCAGGATCAGTTTCAGTTTTAACTGGCTGAATTCATCCCAGGTGGTGAAGCCACGGCTGTTATAGGTTCCATAGTAATTCCTGAAGATACGATTCGCCACCAGGGCTCCCGCAATGGCACATACTCCGGCCGCCACCCCGCTTAACCCGCTAAGCGATACAAAACGACTGGACCGTTCCATAATACGGCGGATATCTTTCAGGTCATTTAAGGAGCTGGTTCCGGGTATTTTTTCTTCCATAAAAAGCACTTTGTAATACAAAGTATGTAAATTTTCCATTCCCTTCCAAATTTTTTCCGGTTCTTTTTCCCCGTTCACCGATTTTAGCGGGAACCTTAACAATCACCGGCGTATTTTTACCGCTCTATGAGGCGACTGAAACTGTTTGTACAGCTCCTGTTTGTGCTGTTACCGGTACTGGCTTCGGTGCAGGCCCGGGCACAAACAAAGATCATACACGGACTGGTCCGCGATTCACACAGCGAAGAGCCGGTGCCATTTGCCTCTGTCGTGTTTAAAAACAGCACAACCGGTAAACTCACTGATTCATCCGGGCACTTCAGCTTTTACCTCGCCCATCTTCCATCTGATACCCTCCTCATCACCTGTGTTGGCTATCAACCTTACAGCCTGCTGCTCAATAACCTCAGGGATTCCTCCACGTTTAATATCCTGCTGGAAAGAGGCACGTTCAATGAAGGCGCGCAACTGAAAGTAAAAGTCAATAAAGGCCTGTTGGTCTGGCGTAAAATAGTACAACACAAACCGGAGAATGACCGCTACCGTTTTACCAACTTCTCCTACGAACTCTATAATAAGCTGGAACTTGATCTAAAGAATATCAACTTTGAAAAGTTCGGGAAATTCAAACCCCTGAAACCGATCAGTGACCTGATCAACCAGAATATTGATACCTCCGAGGGGGTGAAATATCTTCCCACCTACCTTACAGAAGCCCTTTCCGATTATTATTACCAGAAATCCCCTAAAAAGAGAAGAGAGGTGATTAAAGCGGCCAATACAAACGGGGTCAAAAATGAAAGCGTACTGAAAATGCTGGGCGGGATGGACCAGGTGGTGAACGTATACAATAATTTTATTCCTGTATTTGATAAACAGTTTGTCAGCCCCATCAGTGACAACGGCGATTATTATTATAATTACCGGGTGGTGGATACCCAGTTGATTGCCAATAAGCGTTACTTCCACCTCGTGTTCACCCCGCGCCGTAAAGGGGGTGATACGTTTGAAGGCGATTGCTGGGTGCATGTGGGCAGCTTTGCCATTCAACGGATGAACCTCCGCCTGGGCAAGGAAGCCAATGTCAATTTCGTGGAAAACCTCAGCCTGATCCAGGAATACAAACAGATCAATGACAGCACCTGGTTTCTTTCCAAAGACAAATTTGTAGTGGATGTATCCCCCGCCGGAAAAGACCGTCCGGGTTTTATTGGCCGTAAAACAACCACCTATGATCATATCGTGGTGAATGATACATCGGTACTTGCTGAACTCAGTAAAAACAAAATTCTTGAAGAGATCATCACCCTTCCGGATGCCAGTAAAAAAACAAAGGACTATTGGGTGCTGGAACGGCATGAACCCCTCAGTAAAACGGAAAGCGGGATCATCCGGATGATCGACACGCTCACCAATGCCCCCGTGTTCCAGCGGTTTACCAAGACAATGGCCTTTATTGGTACCGGGTACAAGGATATCGGCAATTACCAGATCGGCCCCTGGTACAACTGGATCACTTCCAATGGCTGGGAAGGATTCCGTATGCGCTTTGACCTGGGCACCAACAAATATTTCGACAAAAAAATTAAACTCCATGGTTACCTGGCCTATGGTTTTGGTGACCAGCACCTGAAAGGCATGGGTGAAATCTTTTATCTCCCGAAAAAAGATCCGCGGATGTATCTCTACGGATCGTTTACCAATGACCTGGATTTCGGACAGAATTATTATGGAGAAGTGTCCCAGGATAATATTTTCGCCCTGGCTATCCGGAAAAAAGGAATACCCGTCAAAAATATCAAGGTCAATGAAAAAAAGATTGAATTCTTTAAAGAGACCTTTTCCTGGATGTCAAACCGGATCACGGTAACGCATAAGTCCTCCCTGCCCCTGCGCAACCTCGTGCCAATTGATTCCTTTGCAGCCAGCGCCAGCGGAAAACCTTTGACCAGCTTTGAAGTGTCGGCCCGGTTTCGTTTCGCCTACCTGGAGCGCTTCCTCGAAAGTCATTTTTACCGTAGCAGCCTGGGCAGTATTTACCCGATCGGGGAAATCTATATTTCACAGGGTTTCCCGGGTGTCCTGAAAAGCAGTTATAAGTACACCAAACTTTCAGCGAGTATATCCGATTATTTTAAAGTACCCCCCTTCGGAAATATTTCCTGGTACGTATATGGAGGGAAGACCTTCGGCACTGTCCCCTACACATTGCTGGATATAGCCCCGGGCAATGAACTGTATTATTACAATAAGTATGCATTTAATATGATGAACCGCTGGGAGTTTATTCATGACGAATATGCGGGGATCAATATCGAACATAATATCGGTAACGGGATTTTCCGCTTATTGCCTAAACTGCGTTGGCGCCAGTTCTGGACCGCCAAAACACTCTGGGGGAGCCTGTCTGATGCCAACAAAGCCCTTAACTTCAAACAGGGGCATACCTTCCAGTCACTCGATGGCAAAACCTATCTCGAACTCGGAACCGGTGTCGATAATATCCTGAAAGTTTTCCGGATTGATTTTGTGTGGCGGGTGTTACCTGCTACCCTCCCCAAAAACGGCGACAAGTCCTTTGGCATATTCGGCAGCTTCAGGGTCAGTTTCTGATGCTTACTCTTTCTTTTTATTCTTAATATACTCTTCCGCTTTTTTTATTAGTTCCCTGAATTGCTGATCAACTGATTTTTTATTGTACTCCTCATCATAATACAACTCCGTGGCATCATTGGAGGTCTCCAGGTTCTTTGAATCTTTTTCATACGGACCGGCAATGCCCAGGTAAGCCGATTGTTCACTCTCTTCCTCATTGTTAAAGCCAACCCGGAATAAATAAAATTTCTTCCGCTGGCCGTTCAGTTCAGCCTCCCGTTCACCGATAAATTCCATTCCGGAAGGAGAATAATCGTCGGAACCATAGGAATATAATTCCGCCTCGGCAAAATAGCGCTGCGACCTGTATTTTACCGGGAACAGGTTATCCTTACCCAGTTTCTTTAACTCATTAAACAGATCCAGGCGGTAATCATTACTGGCCGCCAGTTTCAGTAACTCATTGGGGTCGGTCGCCTGCCCGTTTCGTACCAGGCAAACAGCCGCAATACTTTTCAGGTAAAGATCCTTTTCCGCCAGGAAACGCTTTAACAGCTGGTTGGATTCCGCATTGTTGAGATACCCCAGCAACGAAACCAGGCTTCCATACCGCCAGGTCCAGGCATCTTCCTCTTTCAATGCCCGGCCGTTCAATAAAGTATCCGCAATCAGCCTGATCTCTTTGTCATACGGAAGCAACAATTCCGTTTTTATAGTACCACTGTCCAGTACGGTTTTGGTATAATCAGCCACATCTTCCCAATAGTCACCGCTCTTCAATAATACCAGGATATCTGGAAAAAGCAACCTCGTCAGTTCAAGGGAATCGGTTACATTATAGCCGATGCTTTTACGTTCCTTAATATGTTGTGGCGGTTTTTTGATAAATAACTCTTTCAGGGTATTATATGAGTATACGGTTTTATAATTGGCCAGTATATTGAGCAGGGCCAGCTGGTCACTCCCCCTGTCCGTAAGGTCGTCGTAATGCTGACGGATAAAATCCACTGTACTGCTGTCCGCCAGCTCTTCTATCACATCAATCAGCTTACTCCTGGTGCTGGAATAAGTCATCGAATCATCCGGGTATTGCGCCAGCATGGCCTTGTAAAGCAAGGGCAGTTCTTCTTTTGTAAAACTGACTTTATCGAGGACATTACGGGCATTGGCCGCATTGGTACTATCGTTTCCTGACAAGGCCATTATGAGTTCCCCGGCCTTGCTTTTCAGTATGGAAGAAGTTTTACCATCATCTTTAATGAGGAACTGGTCAAAAAAAGCAGAATGCTGTTCATCGGCCGCAACAGTAGCCGGTGCAAAACTGACCAGTGTGTACAACGTATCCGCATGCAGTATATACCGGCTCCGCTTCACCATATTTCCACCATCCTGTAAGACCTGCTGATCAACCGAATTCAGTTTCCCGTTTTTTACTATTTTATAACTCAGCACCGAGTCTTTATACCCGAGAGAAGCCGTGGCCCGTTCCCGGTAAAAACCGGTATCCGTATTACTCCAGAAAAAAGGCGGGAGTATATCCTTGATCACTTCATATGAGGTCACTTCAAACGGGTCATAACTGGTATAATGTATCCGGGTACTGTCTTCTTTTTCTTCATCGGTTGCCCGTACAAATTTATCCGGCACCCGGCTGCTGAATGTTCCGTTCTCCGACTGTTGAACAGACCAGTTGGCTTTTTTAATATCCAGCAGGCGAAGGGAACGGAAATAATTTTCCGGCCCTTCATCCTCTTTGCGGGATACATGACCCAGGGCCATCAGGGTATATACTCGGTTGCCCCTGACAACATTTATCGTTTTATAGAAAATAGATTCTTCTTTTGACTCCGCATCAAAACGTAAAACAGGAAGTCCGTTCAGGACTGATTTTTCATCCCGGAGCATGGTTACTTTTTCCTTGAGCAGGTTCTCCTTAAACTGATCAAAATAGATAGAATCCCCTTCCAGGTAATGCCCGGCACCGATATCCCTTACCTGAAACAGATAATAAAGACCGGCTGCCTGGTCTGTGCAATCATATACAGAGAAATTCCAGCCGGTTCCCTCCGATTGCCGCTCAAAACTTTTATTCCGTTTGGGGATGGCCGGTAACTGCACACTGACCGCTTTATCCGGAAGTGAAAACTCCTTCCAGCTGGCCATGCTGTTCGACGGAGTTGTTTTCCCTGATTTGAAAGAGTAGAAGAATTTATCCGCATCCGCATTACTGATTTTATAGGTGCCCGTACTGCCCACCATCAGGAAAAAGGCACTATTATCTTTTTTCAGTACCTGAATCCTGAAACTGGCCCCGCCACTGTTTACAGTACCCTCCACGCCTTTTATATCATCCCGGTTCACTTTTTTAATATTGGTGGCCTTTCCTTTCATGGAACTGCCCATATTTTTAAGGGCTGTTTCCAGTTCATCATCCCCGAACTGGGCAATCGTATGACCAGCCATAAAAAAATTCATGGTGGTCACATCCACATAAACTTTCATCTTCACCAGTTCGCCAAAAAGATTATATTCAGAAGGGATGCCGGGCATATCTACTTTATATAAACCATCGGCCTGTCCCACTTCATACCAGGAGAGGGAGGGTAGGCCGGCCGCATATTTCTCCGCCGCCATGGTGGAAGTGGATATAACCGGTGTTACGGTATAACCTTTCTTCCTTAATAACCTGATTACGCCCGAATCGCCCGGCAGGTGGGCGGCACCTACGGCATAAAACATACTCCGGAGATGACTTAAACTGTCGATGCTCCGCGCCATTTTGGAATTCCGGTTGTTGAAGATGATCGTTTTGGCCCTGGCTGAATGCTGGTTCAGGGCAATCTCCTCGATCTGGTTCAGGTCCTGGGCGAGGTACACATTGATCATATTGCCCAGGGAGGTCAGCAGGGTTTTTTCCGGTTTCTTTATCTCTTCATTCACATCAATGTCCTTCCCCAATTCATCCCGTATACTTAACTGGTCCTTTACATCTTCTACCGCGCCAAGCCATTTGCCCTGTTTCATGGCCATACCATATAAATAAGCATCCAGTATCGTGGGCATCCGACCATAAAGCAGGAGGCTTTTTATCTGTTCATTTCTCAGTTTCCGGAATTCTTTCCGAAGGCTTCTTGGCATTTTGGGGGCAGAAACGATTTCCACACCAGGAGGGTTTCCTGAAGGTGGAGGAGGTAATTCTACAGAAGCCGCAGAATCCACAACAATCCTTGCTTCCTTTACCTCTTCTATGTCTTCATCCTGCAGTCTTTTATCCTCTGCCAGCTGAAAACCCTTGGTCAGCATGGAATCCAGGTATTCCCTGAAATCCACTTCAATGGCAAATCCTTCGGCTCTTTCAAAATGATGGTAAAAGGAATCACCGAGGTTAAATATCCGTTTATCCTGCAGGTGCATGGTGCCAAAAAGATAGGAGGGTTTCTGAAGCCCTTTACCGCTGATCTTCCACAACAGGGTGTTGGGCCAGGGCTTATTCTGGGCCCACAGGGAAAAAAATGAAAAAACAAACAACAGGAAAATCAAACTGATCCGGAACACAATTTTCATAGTGTGAGGTTTAATGAAAAGGGAAATTGTATGAATTCTTCTGCACAATACTCCCTAAAGATAAAATCGTATTTCAAATTCTCTTATCTTACTCTCCATAATTTTTCAATATGTCCGCACATTACATTCTGGCCCTCGACCAGGGCACCACCAGCAGCCGCAGCCTGGTGGTGGATAAACAGGGTTCCATCATCGGCCAGGCCCAGAAAGAATTCAAACAGATTTTCCCTCAACCCGGCTGGGTGGAGCATGATGCCAATGAAATCTGGAGCACCCAGTTTGGCACAATGGCCGAAGCCATGGCCCAGGCAGGCATCAATACCAAACAGGTATCGGGTATCGGGATTACCAACCAACGGGAAACAACGGTGGTATGGGACAGGATCAGCGGGCAACCCGTTTACAATGCTATTGTGTGGCAGGACCGCCGCACTGCCGCCTATTGCGATGAACTCAAGGCAGCAGGCCTCGCAGAAATGATTCAGCAAAAAACAGGGCTGATCATTGATGCTTATTTTTCCGCCACCAAACTGAAATGGATACTGGACCATGTACCAGGTGCCCGTGAAAAAGCAGTAAAGGGCGAACTGGCCTTTGGCACCATAGATTCCTGGCTTACCTGGAAACTTACCAATGGAGATGTACATGTCACCGACGTATCGAATGCTTCCCGTACCATGCTCTTTAATATTCATTCACTGGAATGGGATGAGGAATTATTGCGCATCTTCGATATACCGGCAGCCGTATTACCTGCGGTAAAACCCAGCAGTAAAATTTATGGGGTTACCGGCCAGATTATTCCGGATTCAAGGATACCGGTAGCCGGCATTGCCGGAGATCAGCAGGCTGCCTTATTCGGACAACTCTGCACCCAACCAGGTATGGTGAAGAATACCTATGGTACGGGTTGCTTTATGCTGATGAATACAGGGGAAAAAGCCATTACCTCAAAAAATAACCTGCTGACAACAATAGCCTGGCAGATCAATGATAAAACCGAATATGCGCTGGAAGGCAGTGTGTTTATCGCCGGTGCCGTGGTGCAATGGCTCAGGGATGAACTGAAGATCATCCGTAAATCAGCGGACGTGGAAAAGCTGGCAGCCCAGGTAAAAGATACCGACGGTGTTTACCTCGTACCCGCATTTGCCGGATTGGGTGCCCCGCACTGGAATCAATATGCCAGGGGCGCCATCTTTGGTTTAACCCGTGGCAGCAGCAATGCGCATATCGCTAAAGCCGCCCTCGAGAGCATCGCTTACCAGACCTATGATGTACTGAAAGCGATGGAAGCGGATGCAGGTATCCAGATTAAAGAGCTGCGGGTGGATGGTGGCGCGACTGTCAATAATGCATTGATGCAATTCCAGAGTGATATACTGAATTGTAAAGTGGTGCGTCCAAAAGTAACGGAGACCACCGCGCTTGGTGCGGCTTACCTGGCCGGACTTGCAGTAGGCTTCTGGAAAAATGTAGAAGAGATCCAGCAACAATGGCAGGTGGATCATTCTTTTGAACCGGCCATGGAAGCCAACAAACGTAATCAACTGGTGCATGGCTGGCAACGGGCGGTGAAAGCCAGCATAGCCTGGGCAGAGTAAAGCCCTTTTTTATGAACAGACAACAACTGATTGAGCAACTTAAATCCACACCCGAATTCGACATCTGCATAATCGGGGGTGGTGCTACCGGACTGGGTATTGCCGTGGATGCGGCATCCAGGGGATATAAGACGGCCCTGTTTGAACAATATGATTTTGCCAAAGGCACTTCCTCCCGCAGCACCAAACTGGTACACGGGGGTGTGCGTTACCTGCAGCAGGGCAATATCAAACTGGTGATGGAAGCGCTGAAAGAAAGAGGATTGCTGCTGAAGAATGCCCCTGACCTGGTGCACAACCAGAAATTTATCGTTCCAAATTATAAATGGTGGGAGAAACCTTATTATGGTATCGGCCTGAAAATATATGACTGGATGGCCGGTGGTTTAGGCATTGGCCCGTCCGAATTATTAAATAAAGAAGAAACCCTGGCCTTAACCCCTACGCTTGATCCGGAAGACCTCACCGGTGCTGTCTTATATCATGATGGACAATTTGATGATGCCCGTCTCGCAATCAGCCTGGCAAAAACAGCCGTGGCCCATGATGCGGTGGCACTCAATTATTTCCCGGTAACGGCTTTATTGAAAAAACAGGAGAATGTATGCGGTGTGTTTGTAAAGAACAGTATCAGCGGTAAAGAATATGAAGTAAAAAGCAAAGTGGTCATAAATGCCACCGGGGTCTTTACCGACCAGATCCTGGGTATGGATAACCCGGAACATGAAAGCCTGATCAGTCCCAGCCAGGGCATACACCTCGTGGTGGATAAGGAATTTCTGCCCGGGGATACAGCGATTATGATTCCCAAAACCGATGATGGCCGTGTTTTGTTTGCAGTTCCATGGCATGATAAGATAATTTTGGGAACCACCGATACACCGGTGGAAAAAATCGAGATTGACCCCAGGCCATTGCCCGAAGAAATTGAATTTATTCTCACCCATATCGGCCGCTACCTCACCAAGGATCCGCAACGCAGCGATATCCGGAGTATGTTTGCCGGTTTGCGTCCGCTGGTAAAAGGCAAATCAAAAATTACGTCTGCCCTATCCCGTGATCACCTGATCACGATTTCAGAATCAGATATGATCACGGTGACCGGAGGTAAGTGGACCACGTACCGGAAAATGGCCGAGGATACGGTGAACCTGGTGGCGGAGAAACTCCAATCACAGATCACCTGTATCACGCATGAACTGAAACTGGCGGTACTAAAATCTATGCCGGCTGAGATCGGGTATCTGGATAATACAGCATTGAATGGGTTGGTCAAACAAGCCGCCGAACAGGAAATGTGTATGACAGTGGAGGATTTCTTATCCCGCAGGACCCGTCAATTATTGCTGGATGCCCGGGTAGCCATTGAAAAAGCCCCTGCAGTAGCCCGGGCACTGGCTGAATATTTACACAAGGATGAAGCCTGGATACAGGAACAAATCAATAACTTTAAAAATATCGCCATCCATTATCTTCCTCATTAAAAACGCTTGCTTATGTCCCCTTTTATCGGAGAATTTATCGGTACGGCCATTTTATTCCTGCTCGGGTCAGGTGTGGTGGCCAATGTGGTACTCAATAAAACCAATGGCCAGAACAGTGGCTGGATCGTCATCACTTTTGGCTGGGCCATGGCGGTATTCATTGGTGTATTCACTTCTCTTAAATTGGGTGGCAGCGGTCACCTCAATCCGGCAGTCACGATCGCATTGGCCGTGACGGGTAAATTCAGCACTTCACTCGTAGGCACTTACCTGCTCGCCCAATTAGCCGGAGCTTTTACGGGTGCCGTTGTTGTCTGGCTCACCTATCATTCTCATTTTAACATAACAGAAGATGCTGATCTTAAAAAGGCGATCTTTTGCACAGCCCCTGGTATCAGAAAACCCCTGAACAATGTGTTTACGGAATTCATTGGCACATTTATCTTAATGTTCGGGGCTCTTTCGTTTACTGATCCTGTAAGTTCAATGGGTACCCTGAATGCATTGCCCGTTTCCCTGCTGGTTTTAGGTATCGGGCTCTCATTGGGTGGCCCAACAGGTTATGCTATCAACCCGGCGCGTGACCTGGGTCCGCGTATCGCCCATTTTGTGTTGCCGATTAAAGGTAAAAGGGACAGTGACTGGGGGTATAGCTGGGTGCCTGTAGTTGGGCCAATTGCAGGGGCTGTTCTGGCGGCTGTACTTTTTAAACAACTGAATTAATCAGAAAAGCGGCTTAGCATGAAACTGCTCTTATCCTTTCTTGCTATGCTTCTACTTATAGGATGCGCGGAAAAAGAATACAAAATCGCCAAAGCCGGTGAATTCATATTCAGAAGATCCTATGCGGATATCCAGTTCAGGGACATGAGTGTCCAGGAGCTCGATAGTATTGAAAACAGTAATCCTTCGTTGGGCTATTCTACTATGTCAGCCCGGGATTCTGCTATATTAGGTAATCTCTATGCCTTGGGTTTTCTTGACAGCAGCTATAACCTGGTCCGGGGTAAATTTCCGGATTCAGTTCAAAAACAATTTATCCTTTCCGGCAAAAATGTCCATCAGGTACAAGGGGCGTTTATACATCCGGACGGCAGGGAACCGGACCGGTACCAACTGGTTATTACCGGCAGGAACAACAAGGCAGTATTCGACCTGGAGGAACATTATGGTGCTTTAAACCGGGATATCAGTTATTGCTTGCTGGACCTGATCCCGGGTGGCTATCCCGAAATTGTTGTGCTTAACGAATACTATATTATGAATGGTGATAATTCCGATATTTTTATTTACCAGGTAACAAACTGATATGAAAAAAAACCTTCTCCCTGTTCTTTTGTTGCTGACAATTTGCTGCGCAGCACAGCAACCGGAAGAACGACTTAAACAATTAAATATTGATTTACCAGCCGTGGGCAAACCCATTGCCAACTATGTAAATGTGGTACGCGTGGGCAACCTGCTCTTCCTCTCCGGCAAAGGCCCTTCCAATGAAAAAGGGGTATTCATCACCGGCAAGGTTGGCAGGGACCTGACCCTGGAAGAAGGTATTGCCGCTGCCCGGCTTACGGCCATCAATCAGCTTGCTGTATTAAAAGCCGAACTCGGAAACCTCAATAAAGTAAAACGGATCGTAAAAGTGCTGGGCATGGTGAACTGTGAAGCGGATTACAAAGATCATCCTAAAGTCATCAATGGATTTTCTGACCTGATGGTCCAGGTATTTGGAGAGAAAGGCAAACATGCCCGTTCAGCCGTTGGGATGTGTTCGCTGCCGATGAATATGGCCGTGGAAGTGGAACTGGTGGTGGAAGTGGAATGAAATCAACCGCAGGCTTCAAGAATAACCCCGCAGGCCACCCTCACCTGCTCATCCGATATAATCAGCGGCGGGGATATCCGTAAACAGTTCGGGGCAAACAGGAACC
>CAZFLL010000050.1:0-27978 GCA_964519865.1 uncultured Chitinophaga sp.
ACGCGGCGAAGAATGCCCAGTTCAAAAAAGTTGAGGTTATTGCGGCGGAATTCCCCATTCTCCAGGTCCGTTCCCTTGTCCTCTGCACCACCAATAGCAATCAGTTTTCCTTTAGGATTATTCATTCATCGGGATTTGATTCGGACAAATGTAGAAAGAAAATTGGTTAGAAAGTCCTGCAGCAGACAGTGTCTCCACGCAACTGTTGAAAAGTTAATAAGTTGACTGGTTTAAATGGCATCGGCCACCCTTGATTTTACATAATAAGCCAATATACCCAGTCCGGCAATCAGGCTGCCTCCAAGGGCAAACCAGCCTGTGGAGAAGAAAAGGAAAAACCAGATAGCCATTGAAAGGATAACCGGTACAGGATATAACCACATGTTAAAGGGGCGTTCAGAGGGGCGGGTTCTCTTCCGCAACAACACCACTCCCACCCCCTGCCCGATAAATTGTACCAGGATACGCATGGCCAGGATGGAACTGATCACATCGGACAGCCGAAACAATAAACTGAAAACAAACCCGAGTCCGCAAAGGACTGCCAGGGAGATATAGGGAAAATTTTTTGTGGGATGTAACCGGGCAAAGGCGGAAAAGAAATTACCATCAGCCGCAGCGGCATAAGGCACCCTTGAATATCCCAGCACCACAGCAAACAGGGAAGAAAAGGCAATACAAAGAATCAGTACCGTTACCACTATTCCTGCCTCATTGCCATAGATGATCTGCATAAATGTACTTACCAGGTATTTATCATCGGCCTTTACTGCCTGCCAGGGCATTACCCCCATAACACTGATATTCATCAGCACATACAAAACAGAGATACCAAAGATGGAAATAAATATACTACGGGGGATATTGACGCCGGGATTCTTGATTTCACCACCCAGGTGACAGACATTATAATAACCAAGATAGGAATACACGGTTTTTACGGATGCTTGTCCTACTGCGGCCCAGAAGGCCAACGTGAAAAACGATTCATTACCCATGGGCAATATCTTCACCGGTTGTTGCTGTGCCATAAGTCCGCTGATGATGATCCAGGTAATGGTCAGCACCACAATACTCCCCATGATCACCGATATTCTGCCGATCGTTTCAATTTTCCGGTAGAGCAACATAAAAACCAGGATGACCAGCCCCCCTGAAACCAGCTTCTGCTGCCAGATTTCCATGGGTACTAAATAAGTCAGGTATTGGGCAAAACCAATAGCTGCAGATGCCACGACTAAAGGCGCCTGGATGGCTGTCTGCCAGACAAATAAAAAACTCATCAGCTTTCCGCCTTTCTCACCAAACGCAATCCGGTGAAAATTATACGTTCCGCCAGCCAGCGGGTATTTCGCACCCAGTTCACTCCAGATCATCGCATCAGCAAATGCCGTGACAGCACCAAATACCCAGGCCCAGATAAATAACCCGGTATTAAACTGTGCCACCACAAAGGGCATCACCACAAAAGGACCAATGCCCACCATGTCAATCATGTTGATGGAAGTGGCCTGAAGGAGATTTATTTTTCGGTTAGTGAGGGAAGACAAAAGAGTTGAGAGTTTAGGTGTTTGTTGTTTAGAAAGTTTTATAGTAGAAAGAGGCTGAAAGAAGGGTTTAGAGGGTTTAGAGGGTTTATAAGGTTTAGAAAAGTTTATAAGAGCACCTGCTTAATAAGGGCTGTTCCCTGACACCTGACACCCGACACCGACACCTGCTATATTTTAGCATTTACAAAAGCCGTTATCCCTTCCACCAGCACATCCAGCTGCTTGGTGGTCGTGTACACATTCGGGGTTACCCTGACGCCTTTAATATTCTCCCATTCAATTGCTACTGTATGTACTTTATATTTATCCATCAGGAAACTATCCAGTTCACCGGGTTTGCGGCCTTCCACCCCTACATTGCCAATCGCACAACCCCATTTCGGATGCAGGGAGGTATTGAGTTTAACACCTGGCAGGCCCTTTACTTTTTCCATCCAGTAATTCTTCAAATAATGAAGGCGTTTTTCTTTCCGTTCTGATCCGATCATATCATGAAACTCGATGGCTTTACCAATGGCCTGTTCGATAAAGAATGGCCTGGTGCCCAGCGCTTCAAATTTCCGGATATCATCTTTCAACGGATTATCCACGGCGAACATGGGATAGATGTTTTTAATTTTCTCTTTTCGTACATATAATACCCCGCTGCCAATCGGCGCGTACAGCCATTTATGTAAACTGCCGGCAAAATAATCCGCATCCAGGTCAGGCACTTTAAAATCAAAATGGGCAAAACTATGCGCCCCATCCACCACCACTTCAATACCCCGTTTATGGGCTTCCTGGGCAATTTTTCTGACAGGCAGGATCTGTCCGTTCCAGTTGATGATATGGGTAATATGCACCACTTTGGTCTTTGGCGTAAATGCATTCACATATTGATTGACCAGGTAGTTCTCATCCTCACTGGGTAACTCGAGGTTGATCCAGGTGATCTTGATCCCATCCCGCAGTTCGCGTTGCTTATAGGCATTGATCATATTGGGATAATCCTGTTTCGCAGCCACCACTTCATCCCCTGCTTTAAGTTGTAATCCAAAGATCACGGTCTCTAATCCTTCAGAGGAATTCCGGTTGATCGCGATCTCTTCCGGTGAACAACCCGCGAGTTTTGCCAGGTTCTTCCGCAGTGGTTCTCGTCCCTGGTCCAGCACCCTCCACATATAATAACTAGGGGCTTCATTGCTCAGGTCATAATAACGCTTCATGGCATCCTGTACCGTTTTTGGAGCGGGTGACACCCCACCATTGTTGAGGTTGATCAATGACGGGGATACAGTGAATGATTGCTGGATATAATACCAGAACTCTTCGTCGCTGGCCAGTTCATCCGGGGAAATACCTGCCGCCTGGTTCAAGGCCTGTTCCAGGTTACGGCTCCAGGCCGGTTTTGCCAATGAAGAAAGAAAAGCAGTGGCTGAAAACACTCCGGCTCTTTGCAGAAAACTTCGGCGGCTGTTGGGGTTCATACAGTTGGTTTTAAGTTCCTAAATGTACTGAAAAAGCAGGCTCCATAACAAGGGTTGGTCACCTAACTAAAATCACCTAAATTGAAGGTTCAACATAACTGTATATGAGAATACTCGAAATCAAAGTGCTGAAGGGTCCTAACTACTGGAGCGTGCGTCGGACCAAACTGATCCAGATGAAACTGGACCTTGAGGAAAAAGAGAATATGCCCACCAATAAGATTCCGGGCTTCCGTGAAAGACTGGAGAAACTATTACCCAGCCTTTATGAACATCGTTGCAGTGTTGGCACACCGGGTGGATTTTTCCAGCGGGTGGATGAAGGAACCTGGATGGGGCATGTGGTGGAACATATTGCTCTTGAAATACAAACCCTGGCAGGCATGGATACCGGCTTTGGCCGTACCCGTACGCCGGAGGGAGAAAAAGAAGGAATCTATTATGTGGTATTCAGTTATATGGAAGAAGATGCCGGTGTATATGCCGCCAGGGCATCGGTGCGTATAGCCCAGTCCCTGATCGAAGGATCAGACTATGACCTGGCAGAAGATATCCAGCAGATGCGGGAGATACGCGAAGACACCCGGCTGGGCCCTTCCACCGGTTGTATTGTGGAAGAAGCCGCTAAAAGAGGCATTCCTTATATCCGCCTCAACAAACAAAGCCTGGTACAGTTAGGCTATGGCGTGAATCAGAAACGTATCCGGGCCACGATTGCTTCCACCACTTCCAATATTGCCGTGGATATTGCCTGTGATAAAGAAGAGACCAAAATGTTGCTCGAAGCCGCAGAGATTCCTGTACCAAGAGGAACGGTTGTCAGAACCGAAGAAGGACTGGATGCCGCTATAGAAAAATTTGGTTACCCGCTCGTCATCAAACCCATTGACGGGAATCATGGGAAAGGCAATACCACCAATATCAATAACCGCGAACAGGCCATCAGGGCTTTCGAAGCAGCAAAACAATTCAGCCGCAGTGTGATTGTGGAACGGTTTATCACGGGGTATGATTTCCGCTGCCTGGTGATCAATTATAAATTTATCTGCGCCGCCTTACGTACTCCCGCGTCTGTAGTTGGCGATGGCGTGCATGACCTGCAATGGCTGATCAATGAAACCAATAAAGATCCCCGACGCGGGTATGGCCATGAGAAAGTACTGACCCAGATCACGATTGACCAGTTTACCCAGAAAATGCTGGATGATGCCGGCGTGACCTTACAGCATGTTCCGGCCAAAGGCGAACTCTTTTTATTAAAGCCCACCGCGAATCTGTCCACCGGAGGCACTTCTTCCGATGTAACTGATGAAGTTCACCCGGCCAATGTGTTCATGTTTGAACGGATCGCCAAAATTATCGGTCTTGATATTTGCGGGATAGATGTCATGGCCACCGACCTGCGTACACCTGTTTCAGAAAATGGCGGGGCGATACTGGAAGTAAATGCAGCCCCTGGATTCCGGATGCATATAGAACCGGCAGAGGGATTACCCCGCAATGTGGCAGAACCAGTGGTGGATATGTTATTCCCCAAAGGAAGTGCGGGACGTATTCCCATCATTGCGGTAACGGGTACCAATGGGAAAACAACTACCACCCGCCTGATTGCCCATATCGCCAAAAGCGCCGGAAAAAAAACAGGCTATACCACCAGTGATGGGGTGTATATCCAGAACCAACTGATGATGAAAGGTGATTGCACAGGACCGATCTCTTCTCAATTTGTATTGAAAGATCCGACTGTGGATTTTGCTGTCCTGGAATGTGCAAGAGGTGGTATCCTGAAAGCAGGACTGGCCTTCCAGAATTGTGAAGTGGCCGTAATCACCAATGTGGCCGCCGATCATATCGGGCTGGGCGGTATCAATTCCGTGGAACAAATGGCTAAGGTAAAAGCGGTAGTGGCAGAAACGGTATTCCCGCACGGATATGCCGTACTGAACGCGGATGATGACCTGGTGTATAAAATGAAGAACGACCTGAAATGCAATATTGCCTTATTCAGTATGGATGAAAATAATCCCAGGATCAAAGAACATTGTGCCGGTCACGGACTCGCCTGTGTTTTTGAAAACGGGTTTGTCACCATTATGAAGGGCACCTGGAAGATCCGGGTGCTGCCTGCCCGGGATATACCCCTGACTTTTGAAGGGAAGGCGGTACATAATATTAATAACTGCCTGCCGGCCGTTTTGGCCACTTATTTGTACCGGGATATCAATATTGATGATATCCGGACCGGGTTGCAGACTTTTGTGCCAAGTGAAAACCTGACCCCGGGCCGGCTGAACTTCTTCCATTTTAAACATTTCACCATGCTGGCGGATTTTGCCCATAATCCGCATGGATTGCGCCTGCTTTGTGATTTTGTGAGCAAGCTCGATTACCCGGTCAAAATCGGGGTGATCAGCGGCACCGGAGACCGCCGGGATGAGGATATCCGGGAACTGGGCGAAATATCAGCTGCCTATTTTGACGAAATCATCATCCGCTGCGATAAAAACCTCCGCGGACGTACGGCCGATGAGATCATTGAACTCCTGAAAGAAGGAATTCATTCTGTAAACCCGGGTATTCCGGTGCTTACGATTCCCAATGAAGACAAGGCCCTGGACTATATTTATGAAAATCCCAAACCCGGTGCTTTGTACACCATCATGTGCGATGTGGTGGCCCGGGCGCTGGATAAAATTAAAGAGCTGAAAGTGAGGGAGGAAAAAGAAAACAGGCCGGCCTGATTATTTGTATAATTTCTTCAAATTCCATTTGGGAGAAAAGCGGGATAGCCCTATTTTTGCACTCCCAAAAGCAATTTTGGATACGGATTGACCCATGGTGTAATGGTAACACTACTGATTTTGGTTCAGTCATTTAAGGTTCGAATCCTTATGGGTCAACAAAAACCCCGCAATTGCGGGGTTTTTGCATTTTATAGCTCTCGTAACTGTCTTACCGGATCAGCATAATATTCCCTTTTTTCACGATCACCCGGCCTGTATAATCGGTTCCCTGCACCATAAACACGTAGTTATTAGTGTCCTGCAGCAATCCTTTGATCCGGCCATCCCAACCCTCCCCGATCCGGCTGGTCTGGAATACCAGCTGTCCCCAGCGGTTAAATACCCGGAAAAAGTCCAGTTGGCGGATACCCACACAAATCGGGAATATTTTATCATTCAGACCATCATTATTGGGCGTAAAGGCTGAGGGAACAAAGATATCAGGGCCGGTTTTAAACAGGGTGACTTTGATATCATCTTCCCCATAACAGCCATCCGGGTTAGTCGCTCTCACTATATATGTAATGTAATCACCATACTCAGGGCCGAGTGTGACCACGGGATTATAGATATTCGTAAAGTTCAGGCCGGTGCCGGGAGTCCAGTTAAAACTGGTAGCCGTGGCATCGCTGGCTGTAGCATTCAGTTGTAAAGGCTGGTTGGCCACGATGGCTGTATCATTTCCGGCAAAGACCACGATCCTGGGTTTTACCACCACATGGAAAGTGTCCTTGTAGGTGTTCGGGCAACCGGCATTGGTAACCGTAAAAATATAATTGGTATTCCCCGTAGGACTGGCAAAGGCATTTATCTGTTGTGGTATGGTTGTTACGGCACCTGATCCCTGGTTGCTCAGGGTACTCGCATTGGACCAGGTATAACTGGTACCCGTAGTAATGAGCGCATTCAGGGTGGCAGATTTCCCAAAACAAATCGTGGTTGAATCCGGGGCGATACTGGCCTGCGGATAAGGAACATTGATAAAATTAATGATAGCAATGGAACTGGTATCAGCCGGGCAAACCCCGCTTTTCACCACTGCCCGGTAATACTGGGTGGTATTTACACCAAGTACCGGATGCACCGGAGTTGGGTTAACAGGAACCACTCCGGCCCAGTTGCTGTTATCAAAAGAGCGCTGCCAGTTTTGTACCGCACCGGTATGCCCGCTTAACGTTAACAGGTTATCTGCATTTTGCCCGAGGCAAATAGTTGTGCTGGCCGGACTTATTGTTCCGGCAACTGTTTTCGGGTCAACTGTTACTATAGCTGCTGCACTCGTATCCAGTTTACAGGCCGCCCCGTTTTGTATAAGTGCCCTGTACTGTGTGGTGACCGTAAGATTCTGTGCCGTATAGGTGGCCGCCTGGTTAGCGATGATATTCCAGCTGACTCCATCTGTTGATGAAATCCAGTTGACCACGGCCCCCCGCTCTCCGGATATATTTAGCAGGGTACTGTTTGTACCTGAACAGACTGTGCTATTACTGTTTACCTGTCCGGGTAATGTTGGTAAAGTAGTCGAAACAAACAGCGTATCCCTCAGATCAGCACATCCATTGATCTCATGTGCGATAATCATTCCACCATTGATACCTGCAGTTACATTCAGGATATTTGAATTGGCACCAGAGTTAATGGTCCAGCCAGGCGGAACCGTCCAGTTATATACCGCACCTGCCAGGGCAGGAATGGAATAAACCATATTGGTATTGGCACAGGCCACCGGGCTTCCACTGATCTCCAGACCGGCGCAGGTATTCCTCACCGCCACATAAGCATAGGCGAAGTGACCGCCCGGTGTACAGTTATCGGCTTCGAAAGTCAGCCTGACCTGTGTACCCCGGTAGGCAGACAGGTCAAAAGTCACTTCAGTCCAGCCCTTGGTCCAAACGTCCTGTAATAATGTTCCGGCATTATTATTATTACCGGTATGTGTTAAGAATAAAGTCGGACTCACGGAAAAACCATTGGCAAGTGCAGCGGCTGTATCCAATGTGGCTCCTGTTGAACCGGTACCACCGCCCCCGGCATCATTAAATGTCGGAAGATAATACTGGGGTGAGGCACAGGTGATAACACTGTCTTCTGTTGACAGGATGGCTTTAAAAAGCGGTTGTTGGTTGGAGTTATGTGTTCCGTTTTCCAGTACCATGGCGTAGGCGTAGGTCATGGTAAACGGAATAGCGGTGGAACCGGCCGGCACATCAATGGTATACGTGATGGCCCGGGTAAATCCCCCCGGATTTGTATTGGTATTGCCGGTCGCTACACGCAGATCAAATGATGTGGCCGTAGAACCCATTTTTACTGAATACCCGTAGGCGTACCCGTTAATCGTAGGGATCAGGGGGAAACTTCCAAAAGGATCACTGCCCTGGGTGGAAATTACTTCCACGCCGGTATTGGTTATCGTGTATTCAGGAATGGTTCGCAGACCCACGTTGGGTGCCGGATAAGTCAGTGAGCCACCATTCACCAGGCCTGTACGTGCTGCCCAGAAACGGATATCCCCGGTGGCGAAATTTATATTGCTCGGACAGTTTTGTATTTGTGCAGAAACAACATTCATCCATAACAGACAGGCAGTAAAAAATGTGATCCGTTTCAACGGCAGCTGGCTGAATGGTATTTGATTGACTGCTTTCATCAGGAGAACGGCATGTATTGCTGCCGTAAATAAAATTACGTTTTAAAAAATGTATTATTACCGCCTAAGCCTGTTGTAACCGTTTACCGGAAGGTCCTGACAAAAATATCATTTCCCGGCGGATACTTTAATGACTCCCGTTAGCCGGCCCAAATGAATCGGTAAGAAAGATGAAAAGGTTCCCTCCTATCTGAAATTCAATGGTATAAACAGGGAAAAATACGATGAAAATCCGGCGTTGCCGGGCAGTATGGCTCTGACTTTCAAAAATCAGCGGGGTTTAACCCGGACATAAAAAAATCAGAGATTCTTTAAACAAACCTGAAGGCTGTCTTTCCAGTTTTTGGGAGTCAGTCCGAAATTGCTGAAGATCCTGGAAGTATCCATAACCGAATAAGCCGGGCGCTTTGCCGGAGTCGGGTATTGGGAACTCGGTATTGGATTCACCCGGCAGGATTTTCCCGTGAGTTCTTTAATGGCCAGTGCAAAATCATACCAGCTGATTATGCCTGCATTACTGAAATGATACATACCCGGTATCCATTTACCACTGGCAATGACCTGCATGATCACCGCTGCCAGGTCAGCTGCATAGGTAGGTGATCCGACCTGGTCACTGACCACATTCAGCTCCTCCCTTTCACTCATCAGTTTGAGCATGGTCTTTACAAAGTTCTTCCCGAATTCAGAGTAGACCCAGGAAGTCCGGATGATCATGGAATCCGGGTTGTATCGCATCGCTTCCTGTTCTCCCTGCAGCTTAGAGGCCCCGTATACACTTTGCGGGTTCGTGGCAGATTCCGGTGTGTAAGGCGCTGTTCCATTGCCGTCAAAAACATAATCTGTGGAGATGTGAATAAACTTCGTCCCGTATTCTTTGCATACAGCAGCTAGAACACCCACTGCTTCCCCGTTGACCTGGAATGCCAGGTCCTTTTCAGATTCAGCTTTATCAACGGCCGTGTAGGCGGCACAATTAATCAGGAATTGCGGGCTGTACCCCTTGAAGAAATTACGGACCAGTTCAAAATGATGAATCGGCAGGTCCTCGCGGGATAAAAAAATAAAACTGAATTCCGGGTAATCGGATTCCAGTTGTTTTATTTCCTTTCCCAATTGCCCGTTGGAACCGGTAACCAGTATCGTGGGTTTCTGTGCCATTATCCGTTAAATTCAAAACTGTTCCGGCAATTCGACAGGTCCGGTAAAACCAGGTCTTTATCAGAAATGATTGCTTTATCAGCAGGAATTTTCCAGTCAATCTGCAATGCAGGATCATTATAAATTATACCCCCCTCGCTTTCTTTATCGTAGAATCCGTCACATTTATATAATACTTCCGCCTTGGGACTGAGTACAGAAAATCCATGGGCAAACCCTTTTGGCACCAGGAGTTGTTTTTTATTCTCCGAGGAAAGCACCACGGTAAAGGCTTTTCCAAACATCGGAGAACCAATACGGATATCCACGACCGCATCCAGAATCTCCCCATGCAATACCCTGACCAGCTTGGTCTGTGCATTCGGAGGCAACTGGTAATGGAGTCCGCGGATCACCCCGTAAGAAGAACTGGACTGGTTGTCCTGCACCCATTGGGTATGTATGCCTTGTTCACGGAATATCCGGTCATTGAAGGATTCAAAGAAATAACCCCGGCTGTCTTCAAACACCCTTGGTTCAAAAATATAAAGACCCGGAAAGGAAGTGTCAATAAATGGCATATTACAGGCTCCAGTAAGTTCGGTTAGTAATTTTATTACGGTAAATGCCTTTCAGGTCGGCCACCATAGCATGGGGCTTCGTGATACTGGCATAATAATTCTCATCCAGGTCCATGTACTGTTTGTGCGGCACCGGGATGATCACGGCATCATAATCATTGGCTACTTTATCTACCAGGCCGAACCCATATTCATGCTTCAGTTCATCTGAATCAGCATGGGGATCTTCCACATCCACATTCACATAATACTCTTTTAGGGCATTCACCACATCGCTCACTTTGGAATTCCGGATATCACTTACATCTTCTTTAAAAGTGGCCCCTTTGATCAGCACTTTGGATGATTTCACATCTCCACTGTTCTTGATGATATGCTGTATGACTTTTTTGGCCACATATTTACCCATGTTGTCATTGATGTTCCGGCCGGCCAGGATCACTTCAGAATGATACCCCAATTCCTTGGCTTTATGGGTCAGGTAATAGGGGTCCACACCTATACAGTGACCACCCACCAGTCCGGGCTGGAACTTCAGGAAGTTCCATTTGGTACCGGCTGCTTCCAGTACCTCATAGGTGTTGATCCCCATTTTATCAAAGATCAGGGAAAGCTCATTCATCAGGGCGATATTCAGGTCACGCTGTGTGTTCTCAATGATTTTGGCCGCTTCAGCCACTTTGATAGTGGACGCGCGGTGTACACCCGCTTTTACCACTAATTCATATGTTTTAGCGATCTGGTCCAGTGATTCCGCATCACAACCAGACACCACTTTCACAATGGAAGAAAGCGTATGGTTTTTATCACCCGGGTTGATCCGTTCAGGGGAGTAACCGAGTTTAAAATCAGTTACATTTTTCAGGCCGGATAATTTCTCCATGATCGGCAGGCAATCTTCTTCAGTGCAACCGGGATAAACCGTGGACTCAAATACCACATAATCTCCTTTCTTGATTACTTTACCAACTGTCTCAGAGGCCCGTTGTACCGGTTTCAGATCCGGCACATTATGGTCATCCACCGGGGTGGGAACGGCGACTATGAAAAATTTAGCTTCACGCAATATATCCAGTGAATCAGTAAACGTGATATCGCATCCGTCAAAGTCCGCTTTCTCCAGTTCATTGCTGGGATCAATGCCCTGTTTCATCATCGCAATCCGTTTGGCACTGATATCAAAGCCAATCACCGAAATTTTCCGGGCGAATTCCAGCGCAATCGGAAGTCCGACATAGCCTAATCCGATTACGGCCAGCTTAACTTTCTTGTCAACCAAATCCTGGTACATTTTCTTAAGGTTTAATGATTATAAAGGTTGGTGGTTTACGAATTCAAGTACATGCTTTGTAATATATTCCAGTTGCTCCTGGTCCAGTTCTGTATGGATCGGTAATGAGATGACCCGGCCGGTCAGCCAGTCAGTGACCGGCATTACCTGGGAAGCAGTGCCGAACTGTTCAAACATTTTTTGCTTGTGCCCCGGCACGGGATAATAGATCATCGACGGAACCTGTTTTTCTGCCAGGTAGCCGGATAAAGCGTCCCGGTCAGCGCCTTCAATCAATATAGTATACTGGTGAAACACATGGTATGACCAGGATGCCCGGAAAGGCACGGTGATTTTCTTGTTTCCACTGAAAGCCTGATCATAAAAATCAGCTGCGGCCCTGCGGGCTGCGGCATATTCATCCAGGTGTTTCAGTTTTATATCCAGAATAGCCGCCTGTATGGTGTCCAGCCGGCTGTTACAACCCACCACATCGTGATAATAACGGCGGCTTTGTCCATGATTGGCAATCATTTTCAACTGTTCGGCCAATGCATCGTCATTGGTAAAGATGGCCCCGCCATCGCCGAATGCTCCGAGATTTTTGGATGGGTAAAATGAAGTACAACCGATATGCCCGATACTCCCTGTTTTCTTTTTAATTCCGTTTGAAAAAGTATAATCGGCCCCCAGTGCCTGGGCATTATCTTCAATCACATACAGCTTATGCTTCTCCGCTATAGCCATGATCTCTTCCATCGGGGCGGCCTGACCATACAGATGGACCGGTACAATTGCTTTGGTACGCGGAGTTATGGCTTTTTCGAGTGCTGCCGGGTCGATACAAAATGTTTGCGGATCCACTTCCACAAATACCGGGGTCAGTCGCAGCAGGGCAATCACTTCGGTGGTGGCGATATAAGTAAAAGAAGGGGTGATAATTTCATCTCCTGGCTGAAACCCCAGGGCCATCATTGCAATCTGAAGGGCATCGGTGCCATTGGCACAAGGTATAGTGTGCTTTACCCCCAGGTATGCGGACAGATTTGCAGCGAAAGAATGAACCGGTTTACCGTTGATAAACGCAGAACTCTCCAAAACCCCGATCACCGCCTGATCTACTTCATTCTTGATCTTACGGTACTGGGTCTGGGTATCAACCATTTGAATTTGCCTCATAGAAAGGGGTGTTCTTGCTTAAGTGTCGCAAAAATAGTAAAATACAGGTAGTTTGCACTATTGCCTGTACTTTTGTTACCAGTTCAAATCCAACAACTTGGCCGTTTTCATTTACAATATTTTCCTCTGGGTTTTAAAAGCTGGTATTCATATCGCTTCCCTGTTCAGTCAAAAGGCTTCCAGGTGGGTGGAAGGGCGGAAAGGCCTGTTTGAAAAGCTGGCTGCGGCCATCCCGGCAAATGAAAAGATCGTCTGGATGCATTGTGCCTCCCTGGGGGAATTTGAACAAGGACGTCCTTTACTGGAGAAAATGAAGGAAGAATACCCGGATTACCGGTACCTGCTGACCTTTTTTTCACCTTCCGGCTACGAAGTCCAAAAAAACTACATAGGAGCCGACTGGGTTTTTTATCTGCCGGCCGACGGTCCGAATAACGCCAGGCGCTTTCTGGAAATTGTCCATCCCAGCCTGGTGATCTTTGTAAAATATGAGTTTTGGTACTATTACCTGAAGAAAATCAAGTACCGGAAAATACCACTGGTTCTGGTTTCGGCACTTTTTCGCAAGGATATGAGCTTTTTTAGCTGGTATGGCGGTTTACAACGTAAAATGCTATCGCGCTTTGACCATCTTTTTGTGCAGAATGAAAGTTCGGCGGAGCTGATAAAAGGCATCGGGTTGGCAGACATATGCACGGTTTCAGGGGACACCCGCTTTGACCGGGTAGCGGCCATTGCCGCCCGATTTGAACCCATTCCGCAGGTTCAGGAATTTTGTGGTCAGAACCCGGTACTCGTGGCAGGCAGTACCTGGCCAGAAGATGAATCGGTGCTGGCCGGAGCTTTTCATTCCATCCGGGAAATACCCCTTAAACTGATCATTGCCCCGCATGAGATCGCAGAAAAAAATATACAGGAATTACAGAAAAAATTCCCGGGAGCCGTCCGGTTTTCGAAGGTAATGCCAGGTGGACTTGAACAGGAAAAAGTATTGATCATTGATAATATCGGTATGTTGTCACGACTTTATAAATATGGCTGGCTGACTTATGTGGGCGGAGGGATGATGAAAAACGGGGTACACAATGTACTGGAAGCCGCTGTATATAATAAGATCGTCCTGTTTGGCCCATTTTACCAGAAATACACGGAAGCTGTTGGACTCGTCAACACTGGAGGTGGTATTGCGATCAGTGATGAAAATAAGGATGGAAATACCCTGAAACTGCTGATCGAGACCCTGGCGGATGACGAAACAGAATACCGGTACCGCAGTGAGGCTGCCGGCAACTTTGTGCAGTCACACCGGGGTGCAACCAATAAAATTCTTCAGTATTTTCAGGAGAAACGCCTTTTGACCAGCTGATCAAAATGCAATACGGTTTCACTGGCGGTATCCCAGCCCAGTTTTAACTTGAGTTCACGGCTGATCCAGAACTCTGCTTCCGCGTAAATATTAAAATTATTGATGGTCCGGATGCTTCTTTCGTAAGAATTCTCATCGCCCCGGAATAATTCCCTGATAAAAAGGAAACGGTCATTGATCCCGATTGCCTTGCGTAAATCCTTCACCGGGGATTCTTTCAGCACTTCCATCAGTTCGGTTTTACCTTGTTTCAGCCGGTCATTCAGCGACTCCCCGTTCACCGAATTGTCATTTACCTCAATCCCCCTGGATTGCTGGGAGAAGGTCGGTATTTCAGTCATCGGATCAAAATGCATATCCAGCTGCCCGTTTTTCTGTACCACAACCACGCTGTCTTCTCCGACCAGCAGGGTTTCCTTTTTTTCCACAGTTTTTTCTGTCACCGGGGCAGCGGCCGGCATGTATTTCTCATACCCGGAAGGCTGAACCGTTTCTTCCACCCTTACCGGGCTGGAAGGCAGCATCACGGCCACTTTGGCGGTACCGAGCCCCTGGCTGGTTTGCGCGCCTGACCGGGTGAGTTCCAGCTGAATCAGCTGAACGGTGCCCAGCATTACAGAGGGATCAGCCTGCTGCTCAAATTGCTGTTTTAATTTATTGATCAGTAACTCTATTCGTTCCATTCATTTATATTTGGCGCCGGTAAAACCGGACCCATTAAAGTTACAAACAGTTTGCCAATAAAAGCATTTACCCATAACTCCAGTTAAATCTTAACAATGTTTATTGAACCCAATAACAGCGGTGAGCGCAGAGGCAGTATTGAAGTAATCTGCGGCTCCATGTTCAGCGGTAAAACGGAGGAGCTGATCCGCCGGCTGAAACGGGTGAAGATCGCCAACCAGAAAGTGGAGATCTTCAAACCCGCAATTGATATCCGCTATGATGAAGTCAAGATCGTTTCGCATGATGCACAGGCGATCCACTCCACGCCTATCGACAATTCCCAGAAAATTTTACTGATGGCCGGGGATGCCGATGTGATCGGGATTGATGAAGCCCAGTTCTTTGACGAGGAAATCGCCAATGTTTGTGATGAACTGGCCTTCCGTGGTATCCGGGTCATTGTTGCCGGACTGGATATGGATTACCTGGGCAAGCCTTTTGGCCAGATGCCCTTTATCATGGCCAAGGCAGACTATGTGACCAAGCTTCATGCGATCTGTATGAAATGCGGCAGTATTGCCAATTATTCCTACCGGAAAATCCCCAATGAGGACCAGGTGATGCTGGGAGCCACGGATGCCTATGAACCCCGCTGCCGGAAATGTTACCATGAAAAATAAGTTGGGGGCTTTAGCCGCCTGAATGACTAAATTTGCCCGCAAACAAAACCTATCAGCACCTTCCGCCATATACTGACCCTTTTTAAGAAAGACCTGTTGCTCGAACTCCGGCAACAGTACAGTTTTTATGGTATCCTGTTATACATCGGGGCCACCATTTTTGTACTTTTTATGGCCTTGGACGGACCGGAGAGTGCCGTTTGGAATGGTTTGTTCTGGGTAATCCAGCTATTTATATGTATTAATGCCGTGGCCAAAAGTTTCCTGCAGGAAAGCAGGGGCCGGATGTTATATTTTTATTCCATTGCCAGCCCTACGGCCTTTGTTTTATCCAAACTGCTCTTCAATTCACTGCTCATGATCATCATGAGTTTGCTGAGCCTGCTTTTGTTTACTATGTTCCTGGGTAATCCGATCCTGAAAGCAGGTTCTTTTATCGGCCTGGTTTTACTGGGTGGATGGAGCCTGAGCCTGGTCTTTAGTTTCCTGGCCGCCATCGCAGCCAAAGCGCAGCAAAACGCCGCCATAATGGCCGTTCTCGGGTTTCCGATCATTATTCCCCAGCTGATTTTACTGATGCGGTTGTCCAGTGCCGCTTTCTCTCCCCTGGTGGGGATCCCTTCTGCCACTGTATTGATGCTGGTAGCCCTGGATGCCCTGATCGTTTTACTCGCGGTGATATTGTTTCCTTTTCTTTGGAGAGATTGATTTTAAACGGGTTTGGTACTGATTATTATCAAAAGAAATTTTAGCTTCGTTTAGCAGGAGCCCCTTAATTTTGCCTCACTTTACCGGCCTGCCTGGGCCCCAAAGATGACCAACGAAAAAAACTATATGCATAAGTCCTGGTGGAAGATCGCAAGCGTATTGCTTCTTGTGTATACGGTAATTGCCGGTTTCCTCGGACCAGTACCCCATCTCCCTTTACTGCAGGAGACGATCCGCAATTTATATTTCCACGTTTGTATGTGGTTTGCCATGATGATCCTGTTTACCGTATCCGTGGTCAACTCCATCCGCTACCTCCGCAGTTTTAATATCAAATATGATATCTATGCCCGCCAGTTTGCGGTGGTAGCCATAGTAATGGGTGTTCTGGGCTATATCACCGGGGCGATCTGGGCTTCTTATACCTGGGCCGATCCGAATAAAGCCGCAGCGAATTCTTTCAGTACCATTGCCCGTGACCCCAAGCTCATCGGGGCCGCCATTGCTTTATTGGTTTATTTCGCTTACCTGATCCTCCGCGATTCTATCCAGGATATGGATAAAAAAGCCCGGATCAGCGCTGTATATAACATTTTCGCTTACGCCATATTATTCCCCTCCATCTGGATATTACCGAGGATACTGCCCAGCCTGCATCCAGGCAATGACGGCAATCCCGCCCTGGATGTAAAGAATGATATCAGCGGATCCATGCGGCTTGTCTTTTATCCCGCTGTGATTGGCTGGACCCTCCTGGGAGTATGGATCACCACTATTAAGATCCGGCTCCAATTATTGAACGAAAAAAAGTTGTCAGCATGAAAATAATCAGACGCTTCTTCCTGCTCTTCCCGGCCCTGTTGCTGTCCTTATTGACCATGGCCCAGGGTAAACCAGTGGAAATGGCCGATACAATGCGCAGCAACGGACGTATCTATGTAGTGGTGGCCGTGGTGCTCACCATTCTTACAGGACTTATCCTGTATGTCTTCAGGCTGGACAGGAAGATCACCCGCCTCGAAAAAGATTCCAACTAAACAGGTTTACGGTCAGTAAAACTTAACTTTTACTGGCCGTTTAGCTTTTTATATAATAACGAACGATTGCTATAACTAAAAAAAGAAACCATGTCACACAAGTACAGTTTTTTTGGCGCGGTGGAAAGAAGTTTCGACAAAGCAGCCAAATTCACCAAATGGGACAAAGGCCTGTTGGACCAGATCCGCCAGTGCAATGCTGTTTACCAAATGCGCTTCCCGATCAAACGGGATGATGGAACGATTGAAGTCATTGAAGCCTATCGCGTACAGCACTCTCATCATAAGACCCCCTGCAAAGGTGGTATCCGTTTTGCCGCAGAAGTTAACCAGGATGAAGTAATGGCCCTGGCTGCCCTGATGACTTATAAATGTACCATTGTGGATGTACCCTTTGGTGGTGCGAAAGGTGGTATCAAGATCGACCCGAAAAAATATTCGCTATTTGAACTGGAGAAAATCACCCGCCGGTATACTTCAGAACTGATCCGTAAAAAATTTATCGGGCCCGGTACGGATGTGCCCGCCCCAGATTACGGAACCGGTGAACGCGAAATGTCCTGGATCCTGGACACCTATACAGCCATGCACCCCGGTGAGATCGATGCAGCCGGTTGTGTTACGGGTAAACCCATTTCACAAGGGGGTGTGCGCGGCCGTCGTGAAGCCACCGGGCTCGGGGTTTTCTTTGGTATCCGCGAGGTATGCAATATGCCCGATATCATGCAGAAACTGAATATGAGCACTGGAGTGGAAGGAAAAAGAGTGATTGTACAAGGCCTTGGTAATGTGGGCTACCACTCCGCCAAGTTCTTCCAGGATGCCGGTGCAAAAATTATTGCACTCGCTGAATATGAAGGAGCCATCTGGAGCAACGATGGACTGGACGTGGATGCCGTATTCCAGCACCGTAAAAAATCAGGTTCAATCCTGAATTTCCCGGGCGCCACCAATTTTGCCAAATCCGGTGATGCCCTCGAAATGGAATGTGATATCCTGATCCCTGCCGCTCTTGAGAATGTGATTGACGGAAAGAATGCCCCGAATGTAAAGGCCAAACTGATCGGGGAAGCGGCCAATGGCCCCCTGACTCCTGAGGCAGATGAAATATTCTCCCAGAGAGGAATCATTGTGGTACCGGACATGTACCTGAACGCCGGTGGTGTGACTGTTTCCTACTTTGAATGGCTGAAAAACCTGAGTCACGTACGTTACGGACGCCTGGAAAAACGTTTTACAGAAAACATGAACACACATATCCTCGGCCAGATCGAGGAACTGAGCGGCAAAAAAGTAAAAGGACCTTCCCGTGAAATGATCCTGCATGGTCCGGATGAAGTGGACCTGGTATACAGCGGCCTGGAAGAAACCATGATCAATGCCACCCGCGAAATCATGGAAACCTGGCAGGAAAACCCGGCGATTCCTGATATGCGTACAGCTGCCTATGTAGTCGCCATCAACAAAGTGGCCACCGCGTATGCTGAGCTTGGCATCTTCCCATAAAAGAAAAAACCAATTGCTTATCGGATCCCGTTTGCTGAAGCAGGCGGGATTTTTTTGTACTTATTAAAAAGTAAAACCTTCGTAAATTGGTTTATGCGACCAACCGGTTGTGAAAATAAAAAAGAATGCTAATGACCATACCGCAACAGATCGCCAAACATTTCCGCGATGTCCACTTCGGGGGCAACTGGACCTTTGTAAACCTGCAGGACACCCTGAAAGATGTTACCTGGCAGCAGGCACTTGAAAAAGTGCACAGCTTCAATACCATTGCCACCCTTCATTTTCATATGAATTATTATGTAACAGCCATTACCAAGGTATTGGAAGGCGGTCCGCTGGATGCCAAAGACAAATACAGCTTTGAACACCCGCCGGTCAACTCCGCCGAAGACTGGGAGAAACAAATTTCGGGAGCCCGCGAAGCGGCATTAAAACTGGCCAGCCTGATTGAACATTTACCGGAAAGCCGGTTAACTGAATTATTTGACGACGAAAAATACGGTACTGTTTACCGCAACCTGACCGGGTTGATTGAACACACTCACTATCACCTCGGGCAGATCGTACTGATCAAAAAAATCCTGAATGAACCCGGCAAATAAGGATCTGAAAACAAAAAACTATCTTCATCGCATCAAATTAAAAAACCATGAAATTACTTCTGTCTTCAATTCTCTGTCTTGTCCTTTTTGCCGCTCAGGCACAGACCGCTGATGAAATTGCCACAAAATATGCGGCCTCTATGGGCGGCCTGGACGCTATGAGCAAAATCACTTCCTATAAAATTACCGGGACTATGACCAGTCAGGGGATGGACCTGCCCATTACCACCCAGGTGATCAATGGTAAAGCGGTCCGTAATGAAGTGGATGTGATGGGGCAAACCGTTATCCTGGTATACAATAACGGAACCGGCTGGACAATCAATCCTTTTACAGGGGCCACGGAAGCTACTGATATAACCGGTCCACAACTGAACGACCTGAAGGGACAGGCTTTCCTCGCCACCAACCTCGCCGATTATAAAAACCGTGGACACAAAATCGAGCTCCTTGGACAAGAGGATGTGGAAGGCGTAAAGTGTTTCAAGATCAAACTGACCACAAAGGATGAAGGCATTGTCACCAACTATTTTGTAAATGCGGCAGACTATACACTGATCAAGTTAAATGCCCATCGGGAAATGCAGGGCCAGGATGTGGAAACAGAGACCTTTTATGCTGACCTGAAAGAATTCAACGGGATTAAATTCTTTATGACCCGTATTCAGAAAATGAATGGCGAGGTTTTTTCAGAAATGCATGTCGACAAAATAGAACTGAATGTTCCGGTGGATGAAGCCATCTTCAAAAAACAATAACCGATTTACTGAAATTATAAAGGGCTGCTCCCGTTCCGGAAGCAGCCCTTTTTTTGGATGGATAAACAATTTAATTTCTCTTTTCATAAAGGCAGGAATCAGGATTCAAACAACGGAAGTTGCGGCAAACTCACCAGGCCCTGCCCCTGCTTTTGCCAGGCATAACCATTCGTTCCATTGGTGATCACCAGGTAATTGACCGGTATACTGATATTGTACCGGAGCAGCTGGTCCAGTACGGGCTGATCCAGCATTATTTCAGGGGCTTTGCATTCGATCATCATCCATGGCTGATGGGTTGTGTTGTAAACCAGGATATCAAAGCGACGGTTCATCTCTCCAAACCTGAATTCCTTTTCCACGGCGATCAGGGCGGCCGGGTATTTTACTTCTTTTACCAGGTATTGCAAAAAATTCTGGCGCACCCACTCTTCCGGAGTAAGCATCACCCATTTTTTCCGGAATGTATCAAATATAAAATCCTTGCCGGATTCCTGCTTTACCCGGAATGCCGGTTCGGGATATTGAAAGCGGATCATGGCTCAAATGTAGGGGCTTTTTAGCAGTACCAGGCCCTCAGCACCTGTCCAATAAATCGGTTTAGTCAGGGTAATTGATTAAATTCGTTATATGAAGACAAAAGAAGAAATCGTACATAACTGGCTGCCCCGCTATACCGGGGAACAACTGGATAATTTTGGGGAATATATCCTGCTGACCAATTTCAGTAACTATGTCAGCATGTTTGCCGAATGGAACCAGGTGAAAGTTGTGGGTGAAGGCAAACCCATGCAATGCGCAACGGCCAATAATATCAGCATCATTAATTTCGGGATGGGCAGCCCGACGGCTGCCACGATCATGGACCTGCTCACGGCGATTAATCCAAAGGCGGTTTTATTCCTCGGCAAATGCGGGGGACTGAAAAAAAGAAATAAAATCGGTGACCTGATCCTGCCGATCGCGGCAATACGTGGCGAGGGTACCTCCAATGACTATTTTCCGGCCGAAGTACCGGCCCTGCCGGCATTCGCCCTTCAAAAAGCGGTATCCACCACGATACGGGACTATGAAGTTGATTACTGGACCGGCACCGTATATACCACTAACCGCAGGGTCTGGGAACATGATGAACCCTTTAAAGAATACCTGCAGAAAGTCAGGGCCTATGCCATTGACATGGAAACAGCCACCATCTTTACCGTTGGGTTTTATAATAAAATCCCCACAGGAGCCTTGTTACTCGTCAGCGATCAGCCGATGATACCGGAAGGGGTAAAAACAGAAGAGAGCGATAAAAAAGTAACCGCCAGTTTTGTGGAGAATCACCTGAAGATCGGTATTGATTCCTTGAAACAGCTGATCAATGACGGGCATACGGTCCGTCACCTGAAATTCTAAACCAATAACCATGATACGTTTCCTCCTGCTCAGTTCAGTATTCCTGCTCTGCGTATCAGCAGAAACCTGTAATAAGAAAACTTCCGGCGGAGTATATAAGGGCCGGCTGGAAATTGCCGGTATCTGCCAGAACTATACAATAAGTCTTCTCGAAGGCAAAATGGATACAGCACAGCTGGTAGCAGACTGGAAGGATGAGGTTACTGGTAAAGAATATAAAAATGTATTCCGGCTGGGAAGCCCCTGTACATTTCCATCCACGATTAAAAAAGGCGAAATTTTTTATTTCAAATTAGACAGTACTGTACAAAACTGCCAGGTATGCCTGGCTTATTACCCGACACCACCAAAGTCCCTCAACATAAAAGTGATTCAACCCTGATGCTGCCCCTGCTCCGGATAAATCATCTCAGCATTGATTTCAGTACCGAGGCTGGAATAACGAATGCCTTAAAGGATATTAATATCACGGTAAACCGGGGTGAAATCATGGCCCTGGTGGGCGAATCCGGATCGGGCAAATCCGTGACTTCTCTTTCCATTTTGCAATTGCTTCCCAGTCCCCCCGCCATATACCGTTCCGGTGAAATCCTTTTCTCCGATGACGGTCAGGCAGAAATCAACCTGTTACAACGTGACCGGTATGGAATGCAGGATATCCGTGGCAATAAGATCGCAATGATCTTCCAGGAACCGATGACTTCCCTTAACCCGGTGCTTACCTGTGGCAACCAGGTGATGGAAGCGATACTGCTGCATAAAAAAGCAAATAAGGCCGAAGCCCGGCAACGCACCATTGACTGGTTTGCCCGGGTAAAACTGCCGGACCCTGAAAGTATATTTCACCGCTACCCGCACCAGCTCAGTGGCGGGCAAAAGCAGCGGGTCATGATTGCCATGGCCATGTGCTGCGAACCATCCCTGCTGATCTGCGATGAACCAACCACGGCACTGGATGTTACGGTACAGAAGACCATACTGCAACTGATCAAAGAATTGCAGCAGCAGTCGGGTATGGGTGTCATCTTTATCACCCACGACCTGGGTGTGGTGGCTGAAATTGCAGACCGGGCAGTGGTCATGCTGAAAGGAGAAATTGTGGAACAGGATACCGTGCAACAATTATTCACCAGGGCAAAACATCCGTACACGCAGGCCCTGCTGGCCTGCCGGCCGGTCAACCATAAACGCGGGGAACGATTACCGGTAGTATCCGACTTCCTTGAACCGGAGAAGAAAACAGCACCAGTAAAACCGTTTCCTGAAACCCGTAGTGAAAAAAGCAATGAAATATTACTGAAGGCGGAGCATCTTTCGGTGTGGTTCCCCACCCGTAAAAATATTCTTGGCAAGGCCCTGGATTATACAAAAGCAGTGGACGACCTGAGTTTTGAAGTATACCAGGGTGAAACATTGGGACTGGTTGGTGAAAGTGGCTGCGGGAAAACTACATTGGGCAGGGCCCTGCTGCGGCTGATTGAACCAACATCAGGGAAAATTGTTTATAAGGACAGTGACCTCAGTTCCCGGAAAAAAGAAAGCCTGCAGTCCCTTCGAAAAGAAATACAGATCATATTCCAGGATCCTTACTCATCGCTGAATCCCCGTCTGACCATCGGTTCCGCCATTGCCGAACCTATGAAAGTGCATCATATACTTTCGTCAGATAAACAACGGCAGGAAAAAGTGGTTGAATTACTGGAGAAAGTCAATCTCAGGCCGGAGCATTTCAGCCGTTACCCGCATGAATTCAGCGGGGGACAAAGACAACGGATCGTGATTGCCCGGGCCCTGGCCTTAAATCCTTCCTTTATTGTTTGCGATGAATCTGTTTCCGCGCTGGATGTTAGCGTGCAGGCCCAGGTACTGAACCTGCTCAATGACCTGAAAAAAGAATTCGGCTTTACGGTGATCTTTATTTCACATGATCTGTCCGTGGTTCGCTATATCAGCGACCGTATTATGGTCATGAATAAAGGGCGGATCGAAGAAAGCGGGGCCGCTGATGATATTTACCTGCATCCCCGCTCTGCTTATACCCAAAAACTGATCGCCTCAATCCCAAAAGGACTCAGTGCTGCCCTTTTTTAAAATTCAGGTTCATCCGGTATTTCATAATTCCGGTTATTATTCCCGTAAAACTGTGCCGCGCTTTTTCTCCGTTCATAAAGCATTTTCTTTGTTTCCACGCGCATCAGTTCCTTTACCGCCTCCCCGGGTGTCACCTTTACATCAGTAAAACGGGTAAAATTGTATCTGCCGAAAATGGGCCAGCGCATATAATCATTTATATAATTCATAGAATGAATCTGAGCGGTACTGTCCTCAAACTCAAACTCCCTCGGATTTTCAGGCACGAGTCCAACCACCGCCATTTTCCAGTTCAGGTCATCCTTCTTTGTCTTATACGTGAAGAAATACATATAGCCTTTCTTTCCTTTGTATTCGGTGGCAAAGCGGTCAGCATATACCAGTGAATCGGGTTTATCATATGTCTTCAGCCGGATCAGTGAACTCCTGCCCAGGTCCAGGTGATTATTGTACATGGCCGGGAACTTGTCCAGCTTTTTCATCTCTTTAAGATCCTGGTATAATTCATACCGGTAATCTTCCAGACCGGCAAAATAACGAAGGAGACTGTCCGGGTAAGGACGACCCTTCTTCATCAGTTGCAGCATCAGGTTATACCTGAGTTTTTTATCATTGGAAGCCAGCATCTGGCCGATCAGTG
Source organism: uncultured Chitinophaga sp. (assembly GCA_964519865.1). Taxonomy (GTDB): domain Bacteria; phylum Bacteroidota; class Bacteroidia; order Chitinophagales; family Chitinophagaceae; genus JJ008. The sequence continues at coordinate 24,081 of CAZFLL010000050.1, forward strand.
GTGATACTGCGGGGTGGCTGTCCCAGAATGGAATCAGGAGGGTGGCATACTGGCTCAGGTCATCATTTCCCTGGTCATCCTCCTCCTCATCGCGGCCGGCATCTTTCTTATCTTCTTTACTGGCTTCCGCTTTTTCAATCGCCACTTTTTTCTCCGCAATGGACTGCTTCTTCAGTTCCTGTTTGGCTTCGAGTAAAAATTTATTGTAATACATTACATAATCAGAAGGCTTCAGCAGGTTACTGTCAGCCATCTGACCGAGTAAATTCATGACCGGTGATTTATAATCTTCCAGGTTCAGCAGCGGAAGAAGATCGGGAAGAATTGTTTTTGTCAACGGAAGTGAATCGGACAGTTCATCCAGGAAATTACCATCCCGGTCAGAATAACCGGAGAACTGTGCCCGTCTCAGCATGTTCATATTGTAGGCATAGTCATTCTCATTGTCTTCGCTGAAATCAAGTACGGGTGGTTCATTGGCAATGATCGTCCTGAAGACCCCGTAGGCATACGCATTCTTATGCTTTAACAGCCCCTCCAGTACGGGGTAAATCAGCTGAACTGTATCTCCCAGTGCATAATAAAGTTCCTTCAGGTAATCCGCTGATGCTGCTGTCCTGATATCACCCAGCTTACCAATCAGTTCCTTCTTTGTATTCAGGTATTTTTTTTCTTCCCAGCTGCAGGCGGTAATCGCCTGTTTCAAAGATGACAGGTCTGTCGAATCCATGAAGATCTCCCGGATATTGGCCAGTGCTTTTTTGTGGATCACCGAATCCTTACTGCGCAGGTCTTCAAAAAACAGGGCCGATTTTTTGGCAAAGGGGTTCAGGCTCCTGAGCGTATCCACCGGTGTAAATGATTCATAAAACTGCCTGGTAAAATCACTCGGGGGAGTCAGGGTATCGGTCAGTGAAGTCAGGGTGAATGTAACTCCATCCTTATAAAAGGTCTTATACCAGATGGCCCGGCTGCTGCCGGTATCAGTAACCAGCATATCCCATACTTTCCTGTTTCCTGAAAATTCAGTTTTCTTATACTTTTTTATGATCCAGGTAGAATCATCCCGGTAATAGAAACCACTGTCGCGGGATAACCGGCTGCTATCATCTGAATAATGGTAACGGGAGGCTTTAAAAAATGAGACATAGATCTTCTCCCCGGTTGAATCATTGGCGATTATTTTATTCCGGAATGCTCCGCTTTCCAGTTGCTGCATTTCTGTTTCCTCCTCGTCATCGTCTCCGGTAACATTGTAGCGTGGTATATCCAGTTTAATTTTCTTGTCCACCGGGAAAACAGGGGTCTGTACACTGTAATACAGGGCTGTATCCTTTTCAGGTTTTGCCGCCCTGTACTGCAGTGGTATTAATTCAAAAGACTGAAGGAATCGTTGCATTTCAGGTATTTCCTGTTTACCATGCGCCACCAGTGTATAGTAATGGGGGCCCTGGATCAGGTATCGTACAGAAAAAATACTGCCTTGCTTGTCCCGGTATTTGGCCTCCAGGGCGGGATACCCTTGATACCGGGTTTGTTTCCGCAACAGCGGACTATCAATAAACTCAGAAGCCATAAAACTTTCTTCCATCAGGGCCAGGTCAAATGTATCTTCTTCTGCAAAACCGAAATTGTGAATATCGGTACGGATCACGCGATACTGGGAAGAGGTGCTTTTATCTTCCGCATCAAAAATCCAGCTGCCGTCATTGCCGGTAAAAGGCACGTGGGGCAGTTCGACAGAGAACCCGCCATATACAGGGCTGAATTTTTTCCATCCGTTGGTCATTTCAGCCGGCGGGCGGTATTCCTTTAACTGTATACTGCTGAAAAAACGTTTGGCTTCATCACCTCCCTTTACATAATCACCATTTCCACTCATTTTGAAAAACAATACTTCAAACGGGGTGGCATAAATGTGATAACGCTGCAGGTCGCCCCGCCTGGTACGATTGACAATGTCAAATCCCTTGTACCCGTTTTTGACCACCGGAGTTTTGGAGATAATCTTGCCGGGTATATTTTCATACAGCAGGCTGTCCACTTTTTTCAACACATCATCCGGACCCTGGTTCCACATCCAGGCATTGGTCATTACCCGGGTGACCATATAATAACTGCCATTGGCCATATCCGCATACTGTTGCTGCTCAAGAGCGGCATCTTCTCCGAATTTGTAAAATTTACCGGGAATATCCACTTTGTAAAGACCGTCTTCGGCCAGGGCGGTTTTGAATTCAACAGGTACACGGATCTTATCCACGAGGTCCTTGGTTTTGCTGGCCCTTTCTCCCATTTTCACCGGGCGGAGTTTATACCCTTTTGCCCGCAGCATTTCTATCACTCCCCGGTCCCCGGGCAGGTGGGCCGCCCCCACTCCAACAAAGAGTATACTGCCGGATTTAATTATAGAATCGATCGAATGAGCCTGGATTTCATTGCGCCGGTAAAGGAATTTCTCATCAAAGGCCGCCGAAAAACTATTATAGGTGTTGATTGAATCCAGCAGGTCGAGATCGCCTTTACGGTAGGCTTCCTGCAACTTATCCGATGAATATTCTTCATCCATATCCCCGTAACTCCTTTCCTTCCGGTTTTTTTCCTTTGATGCATCTTTATAAGCTTCTGCCATCAGCCGCATACTTTCCCCATACTCTTCCACACCTGCCACTTTCTTACCCCATTTTTTACCGCATTGGTAGATATACATGTCGAGGTAAGTATCTTCTTCAAAATCGGCTGATTCATTTCCGTAAGTCCGGTACAGCAGGTTATTGATCGTGGAAGGGTTGCTGAACAGGGAGCGTTCTATCTTGGAATCATATTTAAAGAATTTCAGGGTTTTGATATTCAGATACTCGGCGGGCAGGGATGACATCCCAGTCCAGTTGCCAAATCCACCTTCCATACCGGTCAGGTCATACTTGCTCATATCTTCCTGCCAGGTTTCCGGGTTGGTTTCCAGGGCTACCACCTGGGCACTTTTCACCGCGAGATAAAAAGAATCAGGCAGGTTAAAAGCCATTTTACTGCTGACATGCATGGTACCAATCAGGAAGGAGGGCTTCTTTAACCCATTGCCGCTGATCTCCCATAAAATGCTGGGGTATTTCCTTTCTTTCTTTACAGGTTGGGCCTGAACAAATAAAATGGATAAGGCGGTGATCAGGAGTAAGGTAAATCGCTTCATACAGGGGTTTTCCGGCGGGGCCGGGACTTTTTGTGATTAACAAATGTAAGATGCGGGATTCCAATAAAAGCATAAAATGATCAGGATGAAGGGCTAGAACGGGTAAAACGGGCGAGGTGCCGGATTATTACCGGTGTTCAGGTATTTAGCCGTTTTTCGCAAAAAAACCGTAATTTTGCCCGCCGCCAGCGGACCATTTTTGGCGGATTTGAACAGTCGCTTTGACCAGACCCGGCGCCGTAAGGCCGGCAAGGAAGAGCCCCGGCGTTTAGCCAGGTTTGCGTCATGAGACTATGTACTAAACCCAAACACTCATGAAGCTTTCACAATTCCGATTCGACCTCCCTTTAAACCTTATTGCCCAGACTCCCACCAAAAGACGTGAAGATTCCCGGATGATGGTGGTACATCGCCATACCGGGGAGATCGAAAACAAGTATTTCCGCGATATCATGGATTATTTTGATGACAAGGATTGCTTTGTGGTCAACAATACCAAGGTATTCCCCGCCCGTATGTATGGCCGCAAGGAAAAGACCGGCGCCAAGATCGAAGTATTCCTGCTCCGTGAACTGAACAGACCCAACCGGCTCTGGGATGTTATAGTTGATCCCGCAAGAAAGATCCGTGTAGGAAACAAACTTTATTTCGGTGACCAGGAAGACCTGGTGGCAGAAGTAATTGACAACACCACCAGCCGTGGCCGTA
>CAZFLL010000051.1:0-4874 GCA_964519865.1 uncultured Chitinophaga sp.
GAACCCGTGAGGGAAATGACCTGATGCGTGAGATGATCGAAGCCGGTATCATGAAATACGGCGAAGCTTTCAAACACAGCATGGAAGAAGGCGGATGGGACCTCAGCAAAGTGGATATGAAAGAACTGGCTGAATCCAAAGCCACTTTCGTGTTCGGACAAATGAATGAACCTCCGGGAGCCCGTGCCCGTGTGGCCCTCTCCGGTCTGACAATCGCCGAATACTACCGCGATGGCGACGGACAAGGCAAAGGACGTGATATCCTGTTCTTCGTGGATAATATCTTCCGTTTCACCCAGGCCGGTTCTGAGGTATCAGCCCTGCTGGGTCGTATGCCTTCTGCGGTGGGTTACCAGCCTACCCTGGCTACTGAAATGGGTATCATGCAGGAACGTATCACTTCAACTAAAAATGGTTCAATCACTTCCGTACAGGCGGTATACGTACCGGCGGATGACCTGACTGACCCGGCCCCTGCAACCACCTTCGCTCACCTCGATGCCACAACCGTATTGTCCCGTAAAATCGCTGACTTAGGTATCTATCCTGCGGTGGATCCCCTGGATTCTACCTCCAGGATCCTGTCTCCGCTGGTGGTGGGTGAAGCACACTATAACTGTGCCGACCGTGTGAAATCCATGCTGCAGCGTTATAAGGAACTGCAGGATATCATCGCGATCCTCGGTATGGATGAACTGAGTGATGAAGATAAAATGGTGGTACAGAGAGCCCGTAAAGTTCAGCGTTTCCTTTCCCAGCCCTTCCACGTGGCAGAGGCCTTCACCGGTCTGAAAGGGGTGCTCGTTCCGATTGAAGAAACAATCCGCGGTTTCAATATGATCATGGATGGAGAAGTGGATGAATATCCGGAAGCCGCATTCAACCTGGTGGGAAGCATCGATGATGCCATTGAGAAAGGAAAGAAACTGATGGCGGCTGCACAGGGTTAATCCTTCGGCAGGCCTGCCTGGCTGGCAGGCAGGCTCAGGTTGACACCATCATAGTGAATGAGTTCAAAATTGAAGATTTTATGAATTTAGAAATATTAACTCCCGAGAAAAAGCTGTTCAGCGGCGAAGTATACGGCGTTCAGATGCCCGGTATCACCGGTAGCTTTGAAGTACTGGATAAACACGCACCACTGGTCAGTGCCCTGAAAGCCGGAAAAGTAAAAGTGCTGAGGGACAAACAAAATACAGCGGCCAACTTTGAAGTACAGGGTGGATTTGTGGAAGTGCTGAATAATAAAGTAACAGTGCTGGTGGAAGGCGCGGTTGAGTTATAATAGATAATTGAATAAGTTTCAATAAGAGGATGTCCTGGCGACATCCTTTTTTATTTTATAGCTGCCGCATATTTTATACCACCCCAGAGGTGTTCCAGGAAAAGCTTCTCTGAATAGGACTCCGGTGTATGACCGAGTGCCGTATAAAAACACCGGCTGCCTTCATAATCATGATACCAGGAAACGGTATGATTCTCCCCGTTCTTTCCACCGGTATAACTGCTCTCGTCAATTTTCAGCAGGGGAATTGTCGACTGGTTGATATTTTTAAAATTATACCATTCGTCAAATCGTTCCCAGGTGGCTGGCAGGGTGGAAGTAGCCGGATGAGGATTGGCTGTTCGCAGCAAACGGGCTGGCTGGGGCTTTGGATGACTTTCAAAATTGGCGCCTACCAGCCTGGCAAACCAGGGCCAGTCATATTCTGTATCCGTGGCAGCATGTATGCCCACAAAACCTTTACCGGAACGGATATAGTTTTCAAAAGCGGTCTGTTGCTGGCTGTCCAGTACATTACCGGTGGTGTTCAGAAATAGTATGGCATCATAACGGGCAAGATGCTGATCAGTAAATACAGTAGCATCCTCAGTGGTGTCTGCTGTAAATCCATGCGCCTGTCCCATTGCCAGCAAGGCTGTTTTCCCCTCGGCAATTGATGCATGCCGGTAACCGGCCGTTTTGGAAAAAACCAGTATCGTTTTCTTTTTTTTAAGGGGCCGGCCAGCCGCCATAAATAAGCCGGCTGCCGCTACCAGTATTACAATCAGGTAAAAGGGTGTCCGCATTTAATTCCGGTTGTTTAGTTTTTTCTTCAGTTCCTGTTCGGCATAGCCAAACACTTTTTTCATCAGGTCTGTTTTCCTGAATTCATATTTCGCCCTTACCTGCTCTTCTTCATTGGCGACCATCAGGAAAAGGCCATCGATCACCCGCGCGGAAATAAAATCAGTCAGGTTATTCTCCAGGGGTTTATTGATGAAAGGGATACTGTTGTATATACCAGTGATACTGCTCCATTCCTTATCCGCGCCTTCCACTTTAATGGTACTGTCAACAATCGGACGGAAACCACTCATCAGTCCCGGTTTCATTGTGGTTTTAAAATAGTCGGTGGCGGCATGGGTGTTATCCGTCACCAGTATACTGGCCGCCTCTTTTATGGACATTGATTTCAACGCATCCGTAAAAGCGGGTCTGGCTACCGCAACAGCTGAAGACATAGCCCTGGTAAATTTACCGGTGACCTGGTTAATGGTTTTATCCAGTCCCAGGTCTCTTAATGTTTTTTCAATCTTCTGGGCATCTCCCGGGAAAGCAAACCGTACGAGCGGGTTTCCCTCCGGATCGGCAAAGGCATCGAATCCTTTAAACAATCCTTGAGAAAGCGCTTCTTTCAGTCCCATGGCCATTTCCAGCTCAGAAGGAACGAGTCCGAGACTTTTCAATGTGCTGCATTGCAGTCCGCTCAGGGCGAGGAACAGGACCACGAATAATTTACGCATATGCATTAGTTGAGTTGTGGATCCAGCGGGAAGTTGATCATCATTTCATATTCACCCCCGAGATGGCGGAGCGCCTCTTTCCAGATTTCCTGGTATTTTTCATGGAAAACCAGTTCTTTTTCAGCCGCTACTGTCAGCCAGGTCTTCTCGGTCATTTCTGTATTTAACTGGCCTTCACTCCAGCCCGAATAACCTATAAAGAACCTGATTTTATCGGGGTTCAGCCTTCCTTCTTTCAGCAAACTGATCACCGCTTCAAAATCGCCTCCCCAGTATACGCCTTTAATAATTTCCTGTCCGCCCGGTATTTCCACCGGCAGCTGGTGCAGAAAATGCAGGGAGTCTTTTTGTACGGGCCCCCCTTCAAATACAGGAATAGGAAATCCTTCCAGTTCAGGGATCAGTTCGTCGAGTGTATTTTCAAAAGGCCTGTTCAGAACAAAGCCGAAACTACCTTCGGTCTGGTGTTCACATAAAAGCACCACGGAGCGCAGGAAATTCGGGTCTTTCAGAAAAGGATCCGCAATCAGTAATATGCCGGAGGCCGGTTCAATCATAGTTCAATTTAAGGTTAAAATTTATTTTTAACCAACCCGGTTGAGAAATAAGGCATGTTCCGGGAATAAAAGTTAAAGTGGACGTTAAATTGATCGCCGGAGAAGCCGGAAGAGGAAGGCAGATCAACCGGCTCCTTACATTTGCAGTCGGATCAAAAAAACCGGTTAGTGGGGTGAAAATAAACCGGATACAGTATATTACAAACCGATTGAAAGAAGTTTGAAACGCATTTTTACCATAATCACTGTGCTGATCAGTCTTTCCCTGATCGGGCTGATCCTGATCCAGGTATCCTGGATCAACAATATGGTGCTGCTCCGCCAGGAGCAGATCAAGCACAGTGTGGAGGAAAGTACCAAGATGGTGGGTAATGAACTGGCACAGCATAAAGGGGGCTTTTCTCCGGGCAATACCAAGAAGGGATTACTGAGTGATGAATTCTCCCTTGATATTTTTAAGCCGATTACGATCGGGCAGCGGTTTAACCTCGAAGACATTAATAACAAAATCAAACGGGCTTTCCTGCAGAGTAAGCTGAAGAACATTCCCTTTGAGTTTGGAATCGCATCATTTGATAAGAATGACAATAATGTGTTCGAAATTGTCTCCCCCAATTTTGTGGTGGCGTATGAGGATACGGTGAATAACTGGACCTGCCCGGTGTTGCTGGAGGCTTTCAGCGGAACAGCCGGAGAAAACCTGACGGTGAGTGAAGGCCTTTTTGTCGTGATCCCCAATATTAAAAGCCTGGTCTTAAAAGATCTCCGCTGGAGGATCGCCACTTCTGTTTTATTCACCATTATCATCCTGGCCGCGTTCTACCTGACGGTCCGTACCATGCTGCGCCAGAAAAAACTCGGCGAGATCAAGAACGACTTTATCAATAATATGACGCATGAGTTTAAAACCCCCATTGCCACCATCTCGCTGGCCGTGGATGCCATGCGCAATGAAAAAGTGATCAGTGACCGGACCAAACTCAGTTATTTCAGCGGGATCATCAAGGAAGAAAACCAGCGGATGAACCGGCAGGTGGAAACGATCCTGAAAGCCTCGCAACTGGAAAAACAGGAAGTGGACCTGAATTTAAAACCGGTCAATGTCCATAAGATCATCCGGGATGTGGTGGATAATTTTGCCCTGCAACTGGAAAGCAAGAGCGGTAAAGTGGACCTGATGCTCAATGCCACCAATGACCTGATCGAAGCTGATGAGGTCCATTTTTCCAACCTGGTCAATAACCTGGTGGACAATGCGGTGAAATATGCGCGGGATAACACGCCTCCCCATATCCGCCTTTCCACTCAGTCAGGCAGTAAATTCTTCACGCTACGTATCGAGGATAACGGTATCGGCATGAACCGCGATACAGTAAAACGCATCTTCGAACGTTTCTACCGCGCCCATACGGGAAATATGCACAATGTAAAAGGATTTGGTCTCGGTCTTAGTTATGTCAAGACCATGGTCGAAGCCCATCATGGCGAGATCAAAGCGGAGAGCACACTGGGAAAAGGAAGTGTGTTTAC
>CAZFLL010000051.1:4974-6216 GCA_964519865.1 uncultured Chitinophaga sp.
CCACAATAAACTCCCATCCCCGTAGCTTAGAAATCTGAACTCATTTTTCATCGCATAATCATATACTTTCCTCCAGTCTTCTCCAATCAGTGCCGCAACAAGCAACAGTAAAGTGGACTGTGGCTGATGAAAATTAGTGATCAGTCCTTTGATGATCCTGAATGTATAGCCCGGTGCAATCAGTATCTGTGTCCTGGTTATTATACGTTCCATCCTGTTAGCCGTCATCCATTCCAATAGTGCCGATAAGGCCTTCTTTGCAGGTATTTCTTTTTCCTTCCTTTCATACACTTCCCACTGAGTGATCTCCATACTCGTAACTCGTAGCCCGCCACTCACTGCTTTTACTCCCAGCCAGTAAAGACTTTCCACTGTTCTCAACGAAGTGGTCCCCACTGCAATAATATTCCCATCTAAGGAACTGTTCAGGTTTTCTATGAAGGCCCGGCTCACCTCCATCCATTCAGCATGCATCTCGTGCTCTTCCATTTTCTCCGCCTTCACCGGTTTAAATGTGCCAGCTCCCACATGAAGCGTAACATACTCATGATGGATTTTTTTCTCGTTGAATGAATTAAAGATACTTTCTGTAAAATGCAGTCCGGCTGTAGGGGCGGCCACTGAACCATCATATTTTGCATAGACAGTCTGGTACCGTGCTGTATCGGAGGCTTCTGCTTTGCGTTTAATATAGGGTGGGAGAGGGATAGCTCCTGCTGCATGCAGCAGTTCAGCAAAACTCATTGAAGCAGGTGTCCAGCTGAGTTCAATGACAAAGCACCCGGAACGTTTTTCAATATAAGCGGCCTGCAATACTATTTCTTCACCCTGAGCATATATATGTTTCTCCAGTACCTGGCCCGGCTTCCATTTGGACGCACCACCCACCAGGCATTGCCATAGTACCTTGCCCTGTTGCAACATGGCAGTCGTAATATCGGCATATTGCTCATGAGGTTCAAGGCAAAAGATTTCAATTACACCACCCGTGCTTTTCTGGAAAAGTAAACGCGCCTCCACCACTTTGGTATTGTTAAACACCAATAGCGAATTTCCGGGAATATGCTGAGCGATATTCCTGTAGCGGTCTTCTGTTATTGTTCCCTGTTTAAATATCAGCAGCTTCGAGTCATCTCTTTCTTCCAGGGGGAATGCAGCAATACGCGCTTCAGGTAACGTGTAGGTGTAGTCGAGAATGGAAAGTTCTTTCGGATGTTTCATAACACAACTGACTGTTGTATG